>CAZLTA010000020.1:0-11762 GCA_964562345.1 uncultured Planctomycetia bacterium | reverse complement strand
GCAGATTCGGACTTCAGGAGGCAAAAGATTTAGCTATAGTGCTGAAGGCTGGTGCGCTTCCTGCTCCTTTAGTCATTGAAGAGGAAAGGACAGTAGGCCCGCTCTTAGGCAGAGATTCCATAGCCAAAGGTATGCAAGCGATAGCTATTGGCGGAGTAGCGGTGACAGTTTTCATGGTTCTATATTATTTTCTGGCAGGAATAGTTGCACTTATTGCTTTGGTATTTAATATCCTGATAATATTTGGCGCCCTGGGTTATTTCGGAGCGACTTTAACTTTGCCCGGGATTGCCGGTATTGTTTTAACGATAGGTATGGCTGTAGATGCCAATGTTTTGATATATGAACGAATAAGAGAAGAATTAAGACTCGGTAAAACTCTTGCCGCAAGTGTTCAGGCAGGGTATCAGAAAGTGTTTTTGACTATTTTTGATGCCAATCTTACAACTTTGATTGCGGCTGTAATACTTTTTCAATTCGGCACAGGTCCTATTAAGGGGTTTGCGACTACATTAAGCATCGGTATAGCTGCCAGTATGTTTACCGCTCTTTTTGTAACCAGGGTGATATTCGACTTCTTAACTTCTAAGGGTTTGAAGAGACTGCCTATGTTGAGTATCTTTCCCAAAGTGCCTAAATTCAAATTTATTTCTAAAAGATATGTTGCTTACATAATATCGCTTTCAATAATAACTATAGGGGTAGTTTCGTTTGTAAAAAGGGGAGATAAGAACTTCGGTATAGATTTTACAGGAGGAATTCTACAGGAATATGAGTTTAAAGTCGATGCTTCGACTAATGATATCAGAGATTTGTTGAAAGAAATCAATCTCGGAGATTCTCTGATTCAGAAGGTGAAAGATACAAACAGGTTTATAATACGTACTTATGCAGGTACAACGGAAGAGATGGTTGCAAAATTCAAGTCCGGTTTTGGGAAAGATAACGTAGTATTGCTTCGCACCGAAAGTGTTGGCGCTATGGTAGGCCGTGATTTAAGGAAGAAAGCAATTAGTGCAATAGTATTTGCCCTTATTGCAATGTGTCTGTATATCGCAATAAGATTCAAGTTTAGATTTGCAATTGCAGCAATCATTGCCCTTGTTCATGATGTTTTGGTAAGCGCAGGTGCTATGAGTTTTACAGGGAGAGAATTTTCACTGCCTGTAATTGCAGCTTTACTTACGATAGTCGGTTATTCTATCAATGATACGATTGTTGTTTTTGTAAGGATACGTGAGGATATGCGTCTGAACCGCAAGATGAAATTCGGTGAATTAGTCGACCTTTCAATTAATCAGACTTTAAGCAGGACTTTGCTTACATCCTTGACGACGCTTTTAACCGTCGTTTCTCTTTTTGTTTTCGGAGGTGAGGTGATAAATCCGTTTGCATTTGTCCTTCTTGTAGGTGTTATTGTAGGAACGTATTCTTCAGTTTTTATCGCATCGCCTGTTATCGTAGATTGGATACGGGGTAAAAAAGTGTGATAAGTTCCATTCCTGAACATAAAAAAATTATAATTTTTTCTCCCCATCCTGATGATGAAATAATCGGCATGGGCGTTGCAATTCATAAAATTTCCGAAAGAGGAAATGTTTTTAAAATCGCATACCTTACAGATGGAGAACGGGGGGTTAGGGGAAATCTGTCTGATCTAAAGAAGAAGAAAGTCAGAAGAAAAGAGGCTGTCAAAGCCTGTTCAGTATTGGGAGTTAGAGAAAAAGACATAGAGTTTTTAGATTTGCCGTTTTACAGGACGAGGATTCCGGATTCGGAAGATATAGAAGCGGTATATGATTTACTTACTACGTTTATGCCCGATGTTATTTTCGTATGTGTAGATAATGACCCTAATTCAACCCATAAAAAAGCAGCCCAGATAGTAGATGAAGCATTAATGCAGTACGGGATAAAATCTATTATTTACTGCTATAAAAGTATCTGGGAAGATTACAGGAAAAATGAGATAAATTTTTGTGTTGAGTTTAATGAATCTTTGATGGAATTAAAGCTTTTAGCTTTAGGCGAGTACCGGTCCCAGCTTGAAAATCCGGATTTCACTGCGCAGGGAGGGGAAGGTTTATTACAGAAAGTCCGCGGAAAGGACAGAGAATTAGCTGAAGGTTTGAAGTTAAAATCTCCTTATGCCGAAGGTTTTTTGCGCACCGAGTCATTATGAAAAAGTCCTGGGAAGTTTTCCCTCCTGATCCCGAAAGAATAGAACTATTTACTAAGAATCTGGGAATCTCTTCCTTATTGTCACAGCTGTTATTAAACAGGGGAGTGCTTAATCTTCTGGATGCGGAAAAGTTTCTTTTCAGTTCGTTTTACGGTTTACCGGACCCGTTTAGGCTGAAGGATATGGCAAAGGCTGTTGAGAGATTGAAACGCGCCATTCAGCGTAAGGAAAGAGTTATGGTTTTAGGTGATTATGATGTTGACGGCATAACCTCGCTGGCATTGCTTTATGAATTTCTTAATTCCCAGGCAGTTCCTGTTCTGCATTATCTCCCGCATAGAATAGAAGAAGGTTATGGCATAAGTTTAGCAGCGGTTAAGAATGCGATTGATGAAGGGGTTACGCTTTTTATATCTGTAGATTGCGGGATAACCGCTTTTGAAGAAATCAAGGCATTGAAAAATAAAGGTATCGATGTTTTGATTATAGACCACCACAGGCCTCAGGGGGATGTTTATCCTGAAGCTGATGCGATAATAGACCCCTGGCAGAAGGGATGTGAATATCCCGAAAAGGACCTTGCTGCTGTCGGGCTGGTATTTAAATTTTTACAGGCTTCCTCAGGCGCAGGAAATGAAAAACTCATAGATTTCCTGGACTTGGTATGTTTAGGTACGGTTGCAGATGTTTCAGGTTTAAGAGGCGAAAACAGGGTGCTGGTTAAAGAAGGGCTTAAAATTTTAAAGAATACCAAGAGGATGGGTTTAAAGCAGCTGTTTGAAACAGCAAGGTTAAAACAGGAGAGTATCAGCGTGAGAAATATTTCTTTTGTAATCGCTCCCCGGTTAAATGCTGCCGGCAGAATGGATTCTGCCGAGTGTGCTTTCCGCCTGCTGGTTACCGAATCTGAAGAGGAAGCTCAAAGTTTAGCAAATAAACTTGATGCTGCAAATAAAAAACGCAGGACAATAGAATTGGATATATTAAAACAAGCTGCAGCTTTATTGACAGGGTTTGATTTTTCTAAAGATAAGGCAATAGTAGTTCATGGCGGGGAGTGGCATCCGGGAGTTTTGGGTATTGTGGCATCTAGATTGGCAGATACATACTATCGTCCCTGTATCGTGCTTTCGGAATCCCAGGGGCTGCTTAAAGGTTCCGGTCGGTCTGTTCCGGAGTTCAATATATTCAAGGCTGTATCGGATTGTCATGAAATGCTGGAGGAATTCGGCGGGCATGCTGCTGCCTGCGGAGTTACTTTAAAGAAGGAAAATCTGAATGATTTTAAAGCGAAATTGAATAAATATGCCGGCTGTATGTATGAGAAAACTCCTTTTCTGCCCAAATTAAAACTGGATAGAGTATTGGACTTCAGTGAGATTAACGGAGGTTTATTTAATGACATTGATGTGCTTTCTCCTTATGGGGCGGAAAATCCAGAACCGCTTTTTTTAAGTGAGTCTGTTAGAGTGATTACAAAGCCGCGCGCCTTGGCGCGTAAGTTTTATAAATTCTGGGTTAAGAAAGGAGAGATAAGTTTTCAGGCATTATTTAAAGATAAAAACGGAGATAACCTGCCGGAAGTTGACAGTTTAATTGATATTGCCTACACTCCTTCAGAAGGCGAGTGGGAGGGGGTAAAGAGCGTAACACTGTTTCTGGAAGATTACAGGAAGATTGTAGAATAATACCTAAAACAGTCTATCCTTCTGGCCTAACTGAATAAGTATCTATTTAGGTTGAATACTTTCAAATCTCGCTATAAGGTCAAGTTCCCACTGTAATAGTTTATTATTGCTGTCTTTTTGGATTTGGTCAAATAGTTCATCTTTTTTAACATTTAATTTCTGTGGCGTCATTGTTTTTAACTCATTTAGGAAGGTTAGCTTTTGATTTATTATATCCAATTTTTGATAGTCGTTTGTTTTTAAAGCTGTTTCTTTTTCGTTATTCAATTCTTTTGTGACGGTATTTATTAGTTCGTCCGCCGGGGTCGGGTAATAAAATTGTAATGATTCGTAGGCAGGTCCATATATTCCTTTTAAAAAGCTATCACCCATAAATTTATCAAAAGCCTGTCGCATTGCTATGTATTCTTTACTAAAACCTTGCTCACTAAGAGGCTTGGTATAATCAATAGGGGCAACGGGTCCTTCTCCTAAATTTACCTGCTGCATATATGTTCCATCATATAGACTAGTTACAGGGACCCAATCGGTAGATTCGGCCTGAGGTGCTGTTGTACAGAATAGTGTTTGACGTGCAAAGGCATAGTTTGACTTTAGAGTGAAAGATATACTAATGATTAGAGCCAGTACCATTGTTCCTATTTTTATCTTCTTCATTTTTCTACATCCATGTTTTTAACTTCTGTTTTTTTAATTACACTACAATTATACCACACCTTGCTGGAAAATGCAAACTTTTGAAGTTTTTTTATAAAGAAGTTAATTTATGTAGCAAAATTTAAATATGATAATGGTTTTTACACAGCTGAAAGTATTCTTTCTGAAATGCGGGGGAAGTTACACTTAGGCGACTTTCTTTATTTTACCTTTAGATATACAAGATGTGCAGACTTTGATTCTCTTTATTTTACCGTCTATTTCAACTTTAACACTCTGCAGGTTGGGCAGGAAACGCCTTTTGGTTATTCCGGTTGTCTTTTTGCCCACGCCGCCTTTCTTTTTAGCCATACCGCGTCTTTTTATTGTTCTTCCGGCAACAGGGCCTTTGCCGCAAACTTCACATACTCTACTCATTTAATAATTCCTCCTTGCTTGTAAAAATTCGTGATAGATATTATCATATCTATTAGTGATAATGCAAGCAGGAAATAAAATCTTAACTCAGGAGATTAGATATCTTAAGGGTATAGGCCCTAAAAAGGCACAGGATTTTGCCCGTATGGGTATAAGGACTGTCAGGGATTTAATGTATCTGTTTCCTCACAGGTATGAAGACAGGCGGCAGATTCAAAGTATAGCCCGGCTTAAAGTAAATCAAATTGCTGTAGTCAGAGGCAGAGTGGTTGTCACATCTTTAAGGAGAAGCCGGCGCGGCATGAGAATATTCGAAGCAGCGGTAGATGATGGAACCGGAATTATTCTGGCGACATGGTTTAACCAGCCTTATTTAAAAGATGTAATTAAAAAAGGTGAGGATATTCTTATTTATGGGAGGATAGATTATTACAAAAAGCTGAGGATAATATCTTCTGATTATGAAATCATCAATGAGGGTGAGCCTGATTTAGGAATTGTTCCGGTTTATCCGCTGTCCGGGAAATTGAGCCAGAAATTCATGCGCAAACTCCTTGAGGCTGTTTTGGATAATTTTATCTCTGAATTAGATGAATTTATCCCTTATGATATTAGAGCGCGGTTAGGTTTTATGAATAGAGTTAAAGCAATGCGTAACATTCATTTTCCCGAAGATGAAAAACTTATTTATCAGGCGAAGATGAGATTTGCATTTGAAGAGGTATTTCTTCTGCAGATTGCCATAGGAATAAAAAGATTACAGAGGAAGTATTTTTCTAAAGGCATAAGCCATAAGTTCGATTTTGATATTAGAAAGCGTTTTAAAGATATTTTGCCGTTTGAGCTTACACATGACCAGGAGACCGTATTCAGCCAGATAGAAAAAGATATGTCTTCATCTCATTCCATGAGCAGGCTTCTTCAGGGTGAAGTGGGAACGGGTAAAACCGTTGTTGCCGCGTATGCTTCTTTGATTGCAGCATCAGGTAATTATCAGGCTGCAGTCATGGTGCCGACAGAGATACTTGCTCAGCAGCAGTATGTAAAATTGGGAGAAATATTATCCAGCTTCAATATCGAAGTTGGAATACTTATCAGCGGTATGGATGCAAAATACCAGCAGGAAGTAAAAGAAGGATTAAGGAGCGGAGAAATAGATATCGTTGTCGGTACTCATGCTCTGCTTCAGGGAGATGTTGATTTTAAAAACCTGGGCACTGTTGTGATTGATGAACAGCATAAGTTTGGTGTTAAACAGCGGGAAATATTAAAACAGAAAGGCAGGGTCCCGGATTATTTGATTATGACAGCGACGCCTATCCCGCGCACGTTAACTTTAACTCTTTTTGGAGATATGGATATTTCAACAATGAAAGAATATCCTAAGGGTGAGAAAAATATTAATACTTACTGGGTTCCCGAAGAAAAAAGAAAGGATGTTTATAAATTTTTAAAAGAGACGGTTGACAATGGTACCCAGGGTTTTATAGTTTGCCCCAGGATTGAAGAGGATCCTGTTAATGAAATAAAGGCTGTAGAGGAAGTTTATACTGAGGTCAAAAGCATTTTAGGTGAAGGTAATGTTCTTTTGCTGCATGGTAGAATGTCTGCTGATGAAAAGAAAAATATTATTGCTGAGTTTAAGAAAGGAAATGTTAAGATTCTTGTGAGTACAATTGTAATAGAAGTTGGAATGGATATTCCTGATGCATCTATTATGATAATTGAAGAGGCGAATAGATTTGGTCTCTCGCAGCTGCATCAGTTGCGGGGCAGAATAGGCCGGGCGGGCCAGCAAAGCTACTGTATCCTTATTGCAGAGGCCAAGACTGAGGAAGCAGCCAGGAGACTCGATGCCATGGTCAATATATCTGACGGGTTTAAGATATCCGAAGAAGATTTAAAAATCAGAGGTTCAGGCGAGTTATTCGGCTTTTCTCAGCATGGTTTTATAGATATCAGGTTTCAAAATATATCCGGTCAGATTGACTTATTAAATCAGGCGCGTTTAGAGGCTTTTAACTTATTGAGAAAAGATCCTCATTTAGAGCTTCCGTTGAATAAGTTATTAAAGAAAGAAGTAGGTTTGCGTTTTGCCAACTTAAGTAATGCTCTATCCTAAGCAGCGGATTTTTAAGTTACTGTTTTTACGTACTTATAAAAAAACTTTAAAATATTGAAATATATAGAGAAATGTGGTATAATTAACTTTAGAAGGAATAGAGAGATGAAATATAGCAGATACTGGTATATAGTTGAGTATTTGAAAGAATATATAGAAAACATTTCCCGGATGGTTGGTAATGTTGATAGAAGAAACAGGTTTATTGCCAGGATGCTGCAGGATTGGAACCTGCCGCCTAATGAAATGGCAAAGTTGCAGGATGTTTTAGATAAAATACGTTATGTAGCACCCCAATAATAAAATACCCCGCCTTCCAATAATATTTCTCGAACGAATAGAATCTTACCTTATTTTTTAATTAAAATTAATTGATATTTTAATATTTTTATGGATATTAGGAGAGTGTAATTATATAATTTAGCAGTGAAAAATTTTTATTTACGGACTAATGTGAAGATATTAACCCGCTTATTTCATGTAATACATGAAATAACGCAAATGCGGGTTTATCCCGACCCCCTGAAATCTGGAAGATTTCGGGGACTAGTCCTGCTAAATTCTACCCCGTGAAATCCACAGGATTTCCGGGACCAAGTCCTTGAAATCGCTATGCGATTTCTAAGGGCGAATTTTGCAGGGTAGCAAGATTAAATCGTACACCCTGAAATTCCATAGGAATTTCGGGTACTTAGTCCTGGAAATTATTCTAATTTCTCAGGGTAACGATTTAATCTGTCGACCCTTTGCCCTCTGCAATCCACAGGATTGCGAGGATGTAGTCCCGGAAATCTCCTTGAGATTTCTCGGGAGGCGAATATTTCATAAGATTCATGAAATATTCGGATTAAACAGTTTAACCTCGAGGAGATAAAAATGAGCGGAATTTTCGGAGCTGTATCTAAAAGTGATTGTTCAAGACTTATTTATTATGGGGTTGATTACCATTCTCATTTGGGTACAGAATACGGCGGAATTGCTATTTTAGGAGAGGATGGTTTTAAACGCCAGATTCATAATATTAGTCAGAGTCAATTTAAGTCCAAGTTTTTTGAAGATATAAACAAAATGTCTGGTAATAAAGGAATTGGTGTTATCAGTGATCTGGATGAGCAGCCGGTTTATCAGAATTCAAAATTCGGACCTTTCTGTATTGTTACCAATGGTCATCTTGAAAATACTCAATACTTGGCAGATAAAATGTTTAAAAAGGGCATTGCTTTCAGCGAAGTAAGTAAGGGTGGAATCAATATGACTGAGTTAATTGCAAAACAGCTTATTCAGGAAGATGATTTGGTTTCCGGAATTGAAAAAGTTTTTAATAATATCGATGGTTCTTGTTCTTTACTTTTATTAAATGAAGATGGAATCTATGCCGCAAGAGATAGATTAGGTTATTCCCCTTTGGTTATAGGAAAGAAAGAAGGGGCATTTGCTGTAACAACTGAATCATCTGTTTTTACAAATCTCGGTTTTGACATAGTAAAATTTCTTATGCCGGGTGAAATAGTTCTAATAACTCTAGACGGGATAGTAACCAGGCGCAAAGGGAATGACAATATGCAGATATGTGCGTTTTTGTGGATATACACAGGATTTCCTGCTTCACATTACGAAGGCATAAATGTTGAACTGGTTAGAGAACGCTGCGGAAGGTTTCTGGCTTTGCGGGATAAGCGGGATAAAGGGTTAAATATAGATATGGTTTCTGGCATTCCCGATTCAGGTACTGCTCATGCTGTAGGCTATGCTATGGAATCAGGCAAACCTTTCAGACGCCCTCTTATTAAATATACTCCGGGATACGGAAGAAGTTATACTCCTCCAACGCAGGAAATGCGCAATTTAATAGCTACTATGAAACTCATTCCGATAAGAGATATTATCGAAGGTAATAGTATCGCAATTTGTGATGATTCAATAGTAAGAGGTACCCAACTCAGAAATTTTACAGTTAAAAAACTTTGGGATTGCAAAGCTTCTGAAATTCATGCCAGAATTTCCTGCCCGCCTCTAATGTTTCCCTGTAAATTTAATCTGTCAACGCGGACAAGATCTGAGTTAGCGGCACGGCGTGCTATACATGCTTTAGAAGGGCATGATTTAGAAGATGTCAGTGACTATTTAAATCCTGATACAGAAAAATATCAGAAAATGGTTTTCTGGATTGCTAATGACATAGGTGTTACAACATTAAAGTATCAGTCCTTGGATGATATGGTTAAAGCGATCGGGCTGCCTCGCGAAAAACTTTGTCTTGATTGCTGGGAAGGACATCAGCAATGCCGAGAGATTAAAAAAAGCAGCATGACTTCTGTTAAGAGTACTTAAAAATATTGACTTAAGAAACAGAAGCTTTTAGAATAAACAAACTGGTAATGATTTAGAACAATTGTAAAAAGGAGGTGAAGTAGATGAACAAGGGAGATTTGATTCAGGCAGTAGCAAAATCAACATGTACCAAAAAAGAAGCAGCGCAGGCAGTAGATGCAGTTCTTAGCAGTATCACAAAAGCATTGAAAAAGGGTGATTCCGTTGTTTTGGTAGGTTTTGGTACTTTTAAAGTCAGCAAAAGGAAAGCAAGGACAGGCAGAAACCCAAGAACTGGTGCTGCAATCAAAATTTCAGCCAGGAAAGTTCCTGTATTCAAAGCCGGTGCCGGCTTAAAAAAATCAGTAAAGTAAAATTTTAAAATAAAAAAGGGCAGATTGATATTTTCAATCTACCCTTTTTTATATTTGTTTCCTATAATCAATGAAGACAAATTAGAGGAGATGGCTGCAGACATACTCTTGAGTGGGTTCTCTATGCAGATTTTAGTTTTTTTTTCTGTTTTTGCGGCTGGTATAGAGTTATAGTATATATAAATTGGAGTCATTCTTAAAAAGGTAAAGGAGGTTTCTATGAACCTGTTGATATTTTTTATCGTACTTACGGTGTCATTTATCGTTGTAAGAATAGGTGCGATTGCTTTTCAATTGACAGGTTTAGAATGGTCGCTGGCTAAGTTTCAGGCATTGTCTTGTTTTACGGGTACAGGCTTTACGACTCGTGAATCGGAGCTGATTACCCGCAATATCCAAAGGAGGCGTATTGCATCTGTTCTCATGGTCTTGGGGAATGCGGGGTTGGTTTCGTTAATTGCAACATTCGCCAATTCATTAAGAACAGATGCTTCGGGTTTCAATATTCCTTTTCTCCATTTATCTTCTACTGCCTGGCTGTCTCCGTTAGTAAATTTAATCGTTATTACAGTTTTTGTATATGTTGGTTATAAGATTTTTACCCGTACTAATATTTCAAGAAAACTTACCAATCTTTTAAGGGCGAAGATTATCAATAGAGGTATTATTAAACGTATATCTTTTGAGGAGCTTGTGATTTCAACAGGGGGTTATGGTGTTTCCAGTATAAACATTTGTAGAAATAGCCCTGTAGCAGATAAGGCTTTAAGAGATTCTAATTTGAGGGAATGGGATATTACAGTCCTGGCTATCGAGAGAAAGAGAGAGACTATTCCCAATCCTTCTGCCGATACGAAAATTCTTTTAGATGATACTATGATATGTTTTGGAAAACTGGAAAATATCAGAGCCAGACTTTGCGGGGTCACATAAAAGCCGGATTTATAATTGGCCGGGTTATTTAAATTTTTATTGCCATCGTATTGTAAAAAGGTATAAAATTAGGGTGTGAATAACAGGGGAGGGAAGAGATATGGATAAGAGTTCAGGTATCGAAAGAAGAAGGCATAGGCGTGTAAGAACCCAGTTTTCTGCCGTTTGTAATATGCAGACTCCTCCAGGATTTAGGACTCCTATCAAAGAAAATGAAATTATTGCTCGAATGGCAGATTTAAGTGAAAACGGCATGGCTATTCTAACTGACTATGATATTCCTCCTCAGAGTAGCCTTTCATCAAGGTTTACGCTGGTCAATCTGGGTGCTAAAGATGCTGATAGGTATAAGTTGATAGAAACTGAGGGAGAGGTTTGTTACAATTCTGCCGAAGATAGTCTCCACCGCTTGGGTGTATGTTTTACCCGGATTTCCGAAACTGACAGAACGGCCATAGCTAATTTCACTAGCGGTAGGGTTGCTTAATCTATAAGCTTTAATGCTGCCGGAAGTTTTTTGTAAAAGGTGTGATTTTTAAATCCCGCATAACCAGAAATAAAAAATAGTTATAATGAAAAGTATGTCTATATACTTGGAAATTAGGGTGCTGGGTATTTTTTTCAACACCGTAACGTCAAAAATTTGCTGCGGGTATAATTATCAGTTTAGAAACCGTTTATCGCTTCCATATATCTTCTATTACAACAAAGTATTTGGATTAATGTTGTAATAGATGTCAACCATTGTCCAGCAGGCATGATGATTAAGAATTTATTTTAAATGGCAATATTGTTATAAACGGTTATAAAATGCTGATATTACAATGAAAAGTGAAATATTAATAAAAAAGTTTGTCTGGCTGTTAATATTCATATATATATTGTTTTTTGGGTACAGCTCTTATTTAAGATACCAGTCTTTTCATTATAATGACTGGGATCTTGCTATGCATAGTCAGATATTATGGAATCTTATTCACGGGTCTTGTTACAGCCCGCTGTTGGGAGTAAATCTTTTCGGCCATCATGCAAGTTTTATCTTATTTTTAATTTTGCCTGTATATTCTTTATTCAGGCAC
>CAZLTA010000019.1:0-11791 GCA_964562345.1 uncultured Planctomycetia bacterium | reverse complement strand
GGCTGCAGCCTTGCCTTATATTATGATGTAGATTCCCCAAACTCTCCTGCTTATAACGGGTTCTGGATGCGGCTTGAAAAAATGGATTTAAGAGACTGGAAATATCTCTATTTCTATGTTAGAGGGCATCCTAATTTCCCATATCCTGATAAGTTTATAGTTGAAATTAAAAACATCGAAGGTAAAATAGCCAGTTTTTTAGTTGAAGGCATTACGTCAGAATGGAAAAAAGTCATTATACCATTAGATAAAATGAATAAAGAAGCTGATTTTAGGCAAGCGTTTGAATTTACAATAGTATTTGATGAAAAGATTGTTGTCAAAAGGCAGGGTGAAATTTTTATTGACGAATTTTATCTTTACAGATAAGCTGTTTAATGCTAATTTACTGCTAAATAAACATGTTATGAAATTCCTGACATATTGTTTCTTATTGTTTTTGTGCTTGTTGTTTTCAAGCTGTAAGACATATCAAACAGAAGGTATCATTAAAGAAGAGGCTTCTAATTATCAAAAAGAGGGCAGATTAGCCCAGGATAAAAAAGACTGGGATAGGGCTGTAAGTTATTACAAAAAGGCAACCTACCTTGACCCTTATAATGCTAAAATCTATAATGATTTAGGCATTATATATGAAGTAAAAGAAATGTATAAGGCGGCGGAAGATGCTTATAAAAAAGCAATCGATATTGATAAAGATTTTTTATCTTCGTACTTTAACTTAGGCCGGTTATATGAGAAAATGGGTAAGACTGAAGAAGCACTTCGTTACTATAAATTGAGAGTGAAATATTCAGATAAAAAAGATGACCCCTGGGTTTGGAAAGCAAAACAGAGGATTCAAGTTTATGAGCCGATTAGCGATGGTCAATAAAACAAAAGTAATTATATTTATCGGATTGTTATTTTCATCATTTGCCTTTGCGCAGGATGATTTCGCAAACGAAGCAAGAGTGTACAGAAACAAGGGTTATAAGGCTCAGCAGGCAGGAGATATCGAAATAGCCCTGGTTTACTATAAAAAAGCATCAGCTTTAGACCCGTTTTATGCCGCTCCTCATAATGATGCCGGTATAGTGTATGAAATGAAAGGGTACCTTGATAAAGCACAGGAGGAATACATTGCTGCAGTCAAAATAGAACCTGATTTCGCTGAAGCGCATATGAACCTGGGGCTTTTATATGAAAGAATGAATGAAATAGAAAAAGCACTTCCGCACTTTGCCAGAAGAGCAGAGCTGGGCAAAACAAATGATGCCTGGACAAAAAGAGCATGGGAGAAACTCTGGAAATATGACCCTGAAATGGCAAAGGAAGTAGAGGCTAAAGTCCTGGCCCAGGAAGTAGCCGGAAAACTTAAACAAGAGAAAGAGTCCAACAAGGTACTGGCTGCAAAACATTATCAGAAAGGCATTTTTTATTTCAAAAAGAAACTGTTTGAAAATGCATATAACGAGTTGAAACAGGCAGTCCAATTGTTTCCTGACAATCCAACATACCGGGAAATATATAAAAAGG
Organism: uncultured Planctomycetia bacterium; assembly: GCA_964562345.1. GTDB lineage: Bacteria > Omnitrophota > Gorgyraeia > Kaelpiales > Kaelpiaceae > Saelkia. The sequence goes on along the minus strand of CAZLTA010000019.1, from coordinate 10,273 downwards.
CTGATTCTGAATACAGGATTCAGCAGATTAAGTTACATGTTAAAAACGGGATTGACTTTTTAAGTTCCAATGAAAATGTAAAGGCGAAACAGGAATTCGAGAAAATACTTGAACTCGTTCCCAGAGAAGAATAACTCCTCAGCTTCCTCTTAAAATATACAGATGGAGTCTCAAAAAACGCTTTATCTAATAGACGGCAGTAATTATATCTACAGAGCTTATTACGCTTTGCCGAAATTGACCAATTCCAAAGGATTTCCGACCAATGCTATCTATGGCTTTATCAATATGCTAAAGAAGCTCATCCAGGAGAGAAATCCTTCTTATCTCGCCGTTGCTTTTGACCATAAGGCTCCGACATTCAGGAAGGAAATGTTTAAAGATTACAAAGCTACAAGAAAACCCATGCCTGATACTTTAAAAAAACAGATCCCGGTTATAAAAGAGATAGTCAAAAACTATAATATTGCATCGTTTGAAATGCCCGGCTATGAAGCGGATGATTTACTGGCGTACCTGGCGGTTGAAGCCTGCAAGAAAAATTTTAAAACCTACATAGTAAGTTCAGACAAAGATATGCTCCAGGTTGTTCAAGAGAACATTTACATTTATCACCCCCAGAAGGGGGTTGTGTTAGATGAAACAGCTGTAGAAAAGCTGTACGGCATTAAACCTTTATATTTTTCGGATTTTCTGGCTTTAACAGGAGATTCCATAGATAACATTCCGGGAGTACCGGGAATAGGCGAAAAGACTGCCCGGGAGCTGATTTTACAATTCGGCTCTGTAGAAAAAATCCTTGAAAATACGGATAAATTGCCCTTAAAAACAAAAGAAGCACTGGAAGAAAACACCGAGCAGCTTATTTTAAGCAAACAATTAACTCAGTTAAATACAAACCTGGATTTAAAACCGGACTGGCAAGAATTAGAGGTTAAACAGCCTAACTATACGGGGCTCATTAAAACATTTGAAGAGTTAGGCTTCTCGGCTCAGATAAAAGATTTAATCAAAAATGTTAAGTCTAACCTGAAAGTTACGCCCATAATAATTGAAGATAACCAAACTTTGCTGAATTTGATTAAAAAAATTAAAAAAGAAAAACTGTTTAGTTTTTACCCTTATATACAGGAAAATAGATTCGAAGAATTGATTATTGCATTAGATAACCAGCTGTACCTGATAGACAGGACTATGATAGATACAAACAACATTACTCTAAAAGAAATATTTGAAAGCCCTAAAATAGAAAAAATATCATACGGAGTAAAGGAAATATTGAAAACATCAAAAGACACCGGTTTAAATATTAAAAGCCCTGTTTTTGATATTCAAATCATCTCCTATCTTTTAAATCCATCCTGGGGAGATTACAGTTTTTTTAAAATAGCGCTTAATTACCTGAAACAGGGAGAAGAATTTGCATCTCTGATTCTTAAATCCGATAAAGATACTCTGCTCCAGAAGAAAAGCATTCTTAACTGTTATATTATAAATGAAATTTATTCTGTATTTAAGGAGCGGATTAAGAAAGCCCATGTTGATAAATTGTATTATGAGATAGAAGAACCGCTAATATTTATACTGGAAGAAATGGAGACTAGAGGTATAAAAATCAACAAGGCTTATTTAAAGGAACTTTTAAAAGAATATGATTTAAAAATCGAACAATCGAATAAAGAAATATTCTCCATAACAGGAGAGAGTTTTAATCTCAATTCACCCAAACAGATAAGAACCATACTCTATGATAAACTAAAACTAAAACCCATCAAAAAAGGTAAAACAGGGCCTTCGACTGATGAAGAGACGTTAAAAGCATTAAGCAGAGAACATCCGCTCCCTGAATTAATACTTCGGTACCGTTCTTTAAGCAAAATAAAAAGCACTTATATCGAAGGGCTCTTAAAATCAGTATCTAAAGATACAAAAATACACCCGACATTTAATCAGACGGCAACTCAAACGGGAAGATTAAGCTGCAGTAATCCCAATCTTCAAAACATACCCATACGTTCTGAACTGGGGAGGCAGATAAGGCATGTATTTATCCCTGCAGAGAAAAGTTACATTTTCCTTTCTGCGGATTATTCCCAAATAGAGCTTAGAATACTCGCTCATCTTTCAAAAGATGACAGGTTGGTAGAGGCATTCAGGCACAACCTGGATATTCATACTCATACTGCTGCGATAATATTCGGAGTTGATGAAAAAACTGTTTCCAATGAGATGAGAAGTACTGCTAAAACAGTAAATTTCGGCATAATATACGGGATTTCTCCCTACGGACTTTCCAAGCAGTTAAAAATATCTATTGATGAAGCATCACAGTTCATAGAATCATATTTCAATCTCTATCCGGGTGTAAAGAGTTATATTGAAAAGGAAATCATAATAAGCAGGGAGAAAGGATACACTTCGACTCTTTTCAACAGAATCCGGTATATCCCTGAAATAAACTCATCTGATACCGCTATCAGAGAGTTTGGCGAAAGGCTGGCTATTAATACTCCCATTCAGGGTACAGCTGCAGATTTGATAAAAAAGGTTATGATTGATATAGACAAAGAAATAAAGGCAGCCGGTTTAAATGCTCATCTTCTGCTTCAGATTCACGATGAACTTTTATTTGAAGTAGACGGCAAAAAAATAAGCTTGCTAAAAAAAATCATTACAGATAAAATGGAATCCTCTCTCACTCTTGAGATACCCTTAATAGTTAATATAAAAACCGGTTTAAATTGGTTAGAATTAAAGGAAGATTCTTCCAAGAGACAAACAAATGGCTAAAAAATTAAAAGTACTTTTTGTATCAAGTGAAGTTGTGCCATTCGCAAAGACCGGCGGGCTTGCGGACGTTGCAGGAGCATTACCTCTGTCATTAAACAAACTGGGGGTTGACGCAAGAATCATACTCCCGAAATACCGGGGAATAGAAATAGCAGGCAATAAAGATATGATCAACAAAGAAGTTCCTGTATATTTTATAGAAAATTCTCGTTATTACGACAGAGAGTATCTATACTCAAAACCAGACGGAGATTATCCCGACAATTTAGAAAGATTTGCATTTTTCTGCCGGGAAACTCTCAAGCTGATAAAACAAGAAAATTTCAAACCCGACATTATACACTGTAACGACTGGCAAACCGCTTTAATACCGGTTTATCTTAAAACAATCTATTCTCATGATGAATTTTTTAAAAACACAAAAACTGTTTTTACGATTCATAACTTAGCCTATCAGGGCCTTTTTGACGAAAAAGAATGGGAAACAACCGGCCTGCCCCGGGAGTTATGCAATATAGACGGCCTGGAATATTACGGAAAAATAAACCTGATGAAAGGTGCTCTTTTATTCTCGGATTTCATCACTACAGTAAGCTCTAACTACATCAAGGAAATTCAGACTGAAGAGTATGGATTCGGAATGGAAGGTGTTTTAAAATCCAGAATCGATACCTTAACCGGTATAATCAACGGTATTGATTACGCAATTTGGAACCCTGAAAAAGACACAAAAATTCCCCAAAACTATCAAATAAAAACACTGGATAAAAAATCCATCAATAAACAATACCTCCAGACAGAAACTGACATGGCAATAGGAAGAGACATTCCTTTAATAGGGGCTGTGGGGAGATTGACGGACCAGAAAGGATGGGATTTGATAGCCGAAGTAATTGATGAAATCTGTCAGAGAGAACTTCAGATGGTTATTCTGGGAACAGGGGAGAAAGAGTATCAGGAGCTGATGGATGAAATTGGCAGGAAATATCCTTTAAAAACGTCTATAAATTTAAAATTCGATGCGGCGCTGGCTCAAAAAATATATGCTTCGTGCGATATGTTCCTTATGCCTTCAAAATTCGAGCCCTGCGGACTGGGGCAATTGATAAGCTATCGTTACGGCACAGTACCCATTGCCCGGGCAACAGGAGGGTTGAAAGATACCATTACTGATTTAACGGAAGACCCTGTTCACGGAACAGGATTTTTATTTGAAAAATATAACAGCAGAGAACTTCTTAATACAATAGACCGGGCTTTAGAATTATATAAAAACAGGCGCGCATGGAGAAACCTGCAAAAGAAAATAATGAAGATAGACTATTCCTGGCAGCATTCAGCCAAAGAATATCTATTGCTTTATAAAAATGTAACAAAAAGCTTGAAAAGTCCTGTTGATGTCAGGTAAAATAATAATAGGTGTAACCGGTGATATAGGGGCAGGTAAAACAACTTTTGTTAAAGAACTGGAAAAATTTAACATCTATCCGATTTACACAGATGAAATCAGTCATAAAATTCTTAAACTCAAAAAAGTTAAAACCTTACTTCGGGGTTATTTTGGAAACAATATCTTAGAAAACGATGAAATTAACCCTAAAAAACTGGCGGAGAAAGCGTTTCGGGACAAAGAAAACTGGCAAAAACTTGTTTCTTCAACGCATCCTTATATAATAAAACGAATCCGCAGAATAATTGAAACTACCAATTATAAATATTATGCGATTGATGCTCCGTTGCTTTTCGAAGCAAATTTGGATGAATTTTGTGATTTTATCATATATATTAAGGCACCGTATCGAGTTAGAATTAAACGGCTCAAGGAGAGATTAAGTTGGCCAAATATAGAAAAAAGGAGTTCTTTTTTAATCCCTCTAAAAAACAAAAAGCAAAAAGCTGACTTTATAATCAATAACAACCAAAACAAAAGGAAGGTGAAAGAAAATGCCAAAGAAATCTGGAGTAGAATCAAAAGAAAATGAAGTGAAAAAGGAAACCCCTAAAACTCCTCCGGCAGAGGAGGAAATACCTCAACAGAAATTAAAGGAAATGATAGATACTATAGATAGTATAGATATTGCACAACTGCAGCATATGAAAATTGCAGATTTATTTTCCCTGGCCAGAAAATTAGAGGTCAATGGAATATCAGGACTTAAAAAACAAGACCTGATATTCAGAATTATTAAAACAAAATCCTTTAAAGAAGGGGCCGTATCCGGAGAAGGTGTTCTTGAAGTTCTGCCGGATGGATTTGGATTCTTAAGGTCGCCTAATTACAGCTATCTGCCTTCTCCTGACGATATATATGTTTCTCCGTCCCAAATAAGGCGGTTTAGTTTGAGAACAGGAGATACTATAGGCGGGCAAGTCCGGCCTCCGAAAGAAGGCGAGAAATATTTTGCTCTGCTTAAAGTAGAAGGTATAAATTATAAGACTACCGAAGAGAATGGTTATAGAATTCCTTTTGATAACTTGACACCGCTTTATCCGAACGAAAGATTTCTTTTAGAAACAACACCTGAAGAAATCACGACCAGAATCATTGACTTGATAACTCCGATAGGCAAGGGACAGCGCGGGTTAATTGTTGCACCTCCTTACAGCGGCAAGACCGTAATACTTCAAAAAATAGCGAATGCAGTAGCTGCAAATTACCCCGAGGCAATTTCCATTATCCTGCTGATTGGGGAAAGGCCTGAGGAAGTTACCGATATGCAGCGTTCTGTTAAGGGAGAAGTAATAAGTTCAACATTCGATGAACCTGCTGAAAGGCACATTCAGGTTGCAGAGATAGTCATGGAAAAAACAAAGCGCCTGGTTGAGGCAGGAAAAAACGTTGTAATCCTTTTAGACAGCATGACCCGGCTGGCGCGGGCATATAATACAGTCGCACCCCACAGCGGAAAGGTTTTAACAGGAGGTATAGACTCAGGGGCGCTGGAGAGGCCGAAGAAATTTTTCGGTGCTGCAAGAAACATTGAAGAGGGGGGAAGCCTGACCATCCTGGCAACTGCATTGGTAGATACCGGCAGCCGTATGGACGATGTAATCTTTGAAGAGTTTAAAGGAACAGGGAATATGGAGCTGCAGCTGGACAGGAACCTGTTTCAGAAAAGAATTTACCCTGCTATTGATATTCGGAAATCAGCAACCCGCAGGGAAGAATTGCTTCTTGACCCTGATGAATTGAAAAGAACCTGGGTCTTAAGGCGGGTACTGCATGAAGTAAACAATGAAGATGCCATTAAAACATTAATAGCAAAAATGTCTAAAGCAAAAACCAATGTCGAATTCCTGCTTGGTTTAAATATAGATGCGGTAGAATCCGGGCCTGTTATTTAAAAAAACGGAGGCAATATGGATGATTTAACAAAACGCAACTTTACCGAAGAAGACCCCTGGAGAATTTTCAGGATAATGAGTGAGTTTGTAGACGGTTTTGAAACTCTCTCCCAAATCAAAAACGGCATAACTTTCTTCGGTTCTGCAAGAACCAGCCCCAGGAACAAATATTATAAACTTGCAGAAGAAACTGCATATCTGTTTGCAAAAAAAGGCTACGCAATAATCACAGGTGCAGGCCCCGGGATAATGGAGGCAGCGAATAAGGGGGGATATAAAGCAGGTAGTGAATCTATCGGATTGAACATCTCACTCCCCAAACAGCAAAAATGCAACAAATATGTCAAAACGCCCGTCGAATTCAGGTATTTTTTCTGCCGCAAAGTTATGTTTGCAAAATACAGCAAAGCAGTTTGTATTTTTCCGGGCGGGTATGGCACTCTGGATGAACTTTTTGAATTTCTGGAATTAATTCAAACTGAAAAAATAGACAAATTCCCCGTAATACTATTTTCCAAAAAGTACTGGAGTCCATTAATTAACTGGCTTAAAGAGTCTTTACTCGAGAATAATATGATAGAGCAAGATGATTTAGAACTGTTTAAAATTGTAGAAACTCCTCAAGAAGCTCTTAAAATTGTAAAAGATTTTTACAAATAAAAATTTAATTCCCGCAAATTGAAAACGTAACCTCTTTTATTGCAATGCCTTAATTGCTCTTGCGTAACTTTTAAATATTTTTTAAAAAACTTTTACTTTAATTTGACAATTGGTTGCAGATGTGGTATAAATATAACAGGTGGAAAGATGAGAAGAAAAGAAAAAATAAAGATTGCACAAATAAAAAACATATATTTAATTCCCACTCTGGTAATAATTACGGTTCTAACCTTCACACTTAATGCTTTTGCTTTAGAATTTGCAGGAGGTGGTGGAGAATTTTATGGCGGTACTGGTGGAATAATAGAAGCTACACAACCAGTGTTTGAAAACCCCCCTACTGAGGATTTTATTGATTGGTCGTCAAATTTCCCAAAAACATCCTCAGAACTAAATCCCGATACTATTGGAAATTACGATAACATGGAAGTTGACCTTTTAAATCTTTTACCTCCAATAGATAATTATATAAATAATATCTTTTCAGGCATACCCACACAAAAAGAAATTAACGATATTAGCCGATATGCTTATTCACTTCAGAATATAAATTCTGTAATTTCAAATTCACTTTCTACAATTGAGACACAGTTGGATATGTCTTATGGTGAATTGAGTAAAGTTATCAACCCCAATAGATCATTGGTTGACCCTCCAACATTGTTAACTTACAATGACCAGCTTTCTGCTGCTAAAGAGAAACTTCAAACACTACAAAATTCAATAACCACCCAATTAGAAAATATAAATTACAATATTTCGCAATTGCTTTCTGATAGAGATACAGAGTTGGAAAAAACCGAAGGAGGAGGAGAAAACCTTACTCAGATTTTCAAAACAGCCCAAGAAATACATGATTTAATAAATACCAAACCGGAAGCAGACGTGAATCAAACAATGGATATCAATGAAATATCGAACAGCATTGAACCATCAAATAAATTTAGTGACTTTTTATCAATAACAGATGCTGAGATTGCACTTCTTCGCATATTTCCTGAATCTGTAAGGTCAGATTTGGAGAAGATTGTTGTTGATAACCTTAATACTGAATTAGACTATTATCAAAAGATTATAGGCCAACTCACTGCTTTTGAACCAAATAAAACGGTCAGCGAAATAAGAAACACTGTTTCAAGCCGTATAGAGGATTTAAACGCAAGATTAAATAAAGTCAATGCTATAGATGATCACCCCTTTTCATTTGTTTACACAGGTAATGAACAGGACCCGCGCGGAATAATCGATAAAGTTATAAAACTCTCTAACCAATTTAACAACTTTGAGAATTTAACAGATCAGGAAAAGAACGATTTAAAAACTTCGGCTAAATTCTATCAAGACACTTTAAAGCTTTTTATCCTTACAGAACCTGAGATTCAGAAACTCCAAACTGCTTGCGATACTTCTAATATGCCTTATGACATAGCATTAAGAAATTTATCTGTATCAGAATGGGATGTCTATACTACTCTTAAAAACAAACTGTCTGATTTTAAACGCTTTCTCATCGGCTCTGAATATTCTTCTAAACCACCTTTGCAGGAAACAATTCGTAAAAGTGTAACAGCATTAGAATCAATAAGCTTGGGAATTGAGACAGTTTCTGCAAATCCTGAACAACTAAACAGTGATATTTTAGAAGCAAATAGCAAGCTATTCTCCGAATTTCTCGGTGTTCCTATCGATGTCACCACTATACACAGTGCAGAAGATCTTTTAGCTCAACTTGGTGCTGCAACATCAGATAGATCTGCTGCACTTTTAAAAACAGTGGATGATGAAATTGCACTCCTTCAAATTTTACCTATGGATTTTAGAATAGGATTTTCTTCATGGTCTCGATATAAATCAATGAATGATTATATATGGAATCAATTACGTGAAGGTAATCCTGAAGGTCTCTTAAGTAAATTAAAGGATATTTCTAAAACAAGCAGTCTTGGTTCCATAATCAATGAAGCAATAGATATTTTATCTGCTCGTGTTGAAGCTTTCCAATCAAAAGGTCAAACGCTTTATGAACTTGAAAAAATTTATAATGAGCATACCTCTTATGAAGAAACTGATTTCATTCTTTCACTCGATTCGATTGTTAATGGAGACCAAACATTGTTAGATTTAGCAAAAGGACAAGGGGGTGAACTGAAATCTATATTGGAACAGTTAAAATTATCCGATACCGTTAATATTGATGAATTAAATAAAATAGGAACATTATTAACAAATTATTTAACATATCTCCACGAAGTTGAGGATATAATTCCAAGATGTTCTTATTTAGAAAAAAATGAAGATTTTAAAGAAGCTTTTGAATATCTGAAAAAACTATATCCGGATTTAAGTAGCACAACAATCGAAATTAACAATTTAGTTTCAATTGTTGAAAGCTTAATTGATGCACAAAGCACTCTACACACAACAGCAACTATACAAAATAGTATAGAATCTTTAGAAACACAATATACACAACTGGAAGAAAGATTAAAAACTGCATCGATTGTTGAATCGCCAAAAATAGAAAAAACTTTAATGCAATTATACGCACAAAGATCTCAACTTGAAAATCAGTTCCATTCATTAACTCAAAAAGCAGAAGATACTTTAAAAATAACTACAATAGCCTGCACTTTCATAAATGGTGATATAACTTTTTTTGAAGCACAAAAACGCATTGCTGATCTCCAAAACATAGGAGCAAACTCAACAACACTGCCTCAAGAGACAAATAATCAGGCAGCCGGCACGGCTGTAACAATATCGGTGCAAGGTACAGGCGGCAATGGTGAAACTAAAACTACTTCTTCACCGATGACAATAGAGGAGGAAGTTGAGATGATAAAGCAGTATGCTAGAATACATGAGCATGATGAGACAGAAAATCCACCACCAGCAGCAACTAACACGACACCGCCTCAAGGAATAGATAATCAGGCAGCAGCCGGCACAACACCTGTAACAATATCGGTACAAGGGGAAAGAACTGAAGATAATCCAGCAACACCATCTCCAACACCACTTCAAGAAACAGATAACCCACTAGCAGCAGCCGGCACAACACCATCTCAAGGTGATGTAACAATACCACCAACAGGTAATGGAGATAAGCCAATAAGTATAACACTACCAGCAGTCGATGGAACAGTACCTACCAATTTGCCACAACCCAGAGATACAAATATATCTGATCCAACGCTAACCCGAGATGAAAGCGAAGCTCTTGCAGCATCTTTTGCAACAACTTTCGACAACCTGCTAAATGATGATACTAATTTGCCTTCCACAATGTCAGATTTATATTCAGGACTTAGTAATCCAGATACAGTTAGCGACACACTTGCATCTGTATTTAATTCTCCGCCTATTAATCAAGGTAATCATCTTACGGATGAACAAACAGTTATTTTAAGTATGTTTGGCATAATATCTTTAGGAGAGGATTATTCTAATAATCCTGTTTTATCAAGTGCAGTTCATA
>CAZLTA010000018.1:9772-12273 GCA_964562345.1 uncultured Planctomycetia bacterium | reverse complement strand
TTGAAATCGCTTCGCGATTTCTAAGGGCCCGTAAATCGTAGAGCGAATTATCCCCCCTTGATTTGCTTCGCGAATCAAACCAGGGGGGATACATTTCATTTCCCTTTTGGGGGAATGAGCATAAGGTGTCAGTTGTCAATAAGTCATAAGTGCGAATTATACCCTCTTAATCTGCTTTGTAAATCAGTGGGGGCTATATAAAAATATATGTAATTTGACATGGTTTATTAAGTATGTTAAAAATATAGTAGGTTTGGTGTTAGAATTTTAATAACAAAGGAGGGGGAGTATGAAGAGATGCTGGGCAAGTATTAGCATAGGGATAGTTTTATTTTCTTTGGTATCAGTTCAAAATTTTCCAAATCAAAACCCAGTTATTTCAAGAAGAGTCCAATCTCCAAATACTGCCTTAACTTTTAAAGTCCAGCAAGTTTTAAACTCGATTCTATCTGATGAAAAGACAGGACAGGGCAGTTTGCAATACGGCAGAACATTGGGTGATGAAGAACTTCAAACCCAAGTAGCCGGGATTTTAGCTTCTCTGGGCATTAAATCTGCCCCAGAAAATATTGCAATGTTTGATAATTTTTCAGAATTGTTAATAGTTTTAGGGCAGATATTCATAAATCCTTCCGATAAAGTTCTTTGTCTGGGTGAAGAAGGTGATTTAGCCGCCTTAAAAAATTTTTACGGGGCAGATTTAAAACCTTTCAACCTCTCTTACTTTAACCATGCCAATGGAGGATTTGAAGGTGTGAAATTGGTTTATATATCAGATTCTTCAAAATTAGACCCGGTTCTAAAAGAAGAACTGTTAAAAGCAGCAGATGAGTACAATTTCTTAATAATTGAAAAAGGACAGGGTGCCGGGAGTTATAATAATTCTCTTAAGAGTATGGATACAAACGGCAGGGTGATTTTTACAAATGATTTTAATCAAATCATACCGGGCATATCTTCTCTTAATCCTTTAATATATGCCGAAGCTTCAGATAAAATTATGGACAAAATTAATATAGCTAAAGGCGGAATAACGTTATGCACAAGTTCGCTTTTACAAAAAATGTTGATAGGATTAATAAGAGAAAAAATAAGCGATGAGAATATTGAACTTACAGCAGATGAAACTAAGATGTCAGAAAACGATTTAAATGGTTTGCTCTCTATACGAGGGCAGAGGCTGCTGCCTTCTGCAATCAGAGAGATTTTGCGCTATGCCGATAAGAAAAAATATCCAGATTTAATATACTTAGCTGGCGGTCTTCCGGCTCCAGAATCATTCCCTTTAAATGAACTGAAAGATATTATTTCAAAAATTACACCTTCACAGTGGCAGGAAATTATGGATTATTCTTCTCATTTAGGGCTTCCCAGGTTGCGCAGCGCAGTAGCAGAATGGCTTAACAGAAGGATATTTAAAAAAGATATTTCTTCAGAGGAAAATGTTTTAGTTACAAACGGCAGTCAGCAGGCACTTGATGTATTAGGTCGTTGGGCAGCTGAGCAAGGACGTGAAATTATTACTGAAAAACCAACTTATTTAGGTGTTCTTACAGCTGTTTTACCTCATATAGGTAAAACAGCAATTAATCATATGGATTTACGAACTGATGAAGGTTTAAATACTCTACGGAGTTATATTCAGGAACAGAAAGATAATGGTAAATCTGCTCCAATTATTTATGTTACCCCGACTTTCGGCAATCCGGCCGGGGATTTATGGACTGAATCAGAAAGAAAAGCATTGCTAAAAGTAGTAACTGATTTTAGAAGTGAAGGTTATGATGTTGTAATAGTTGAAGACGACCCTTATGGAGAATTGAATTATACAGGATTAAAACCTGGCGAAGAAAAAGAAGAAGTTACCAGAATGAAATCTTTAGATTCAGATGCCGTAATATATATGACGTCTAATTCTAAAGTGTTTTCACCCGGATTGCGCATTGGTTATATTGCAGCCAATGATGAATATACCAAGGAATTTAGTAAAATTATGCAGGCATTAGATGTACAGGTTCCGGCTTTAGGGCAGTTTGTAGTTGCAAAATTTATAGAAACAGGGCAATTAGACCAGCATATAGATGATATTCTGCCAATATATTATAAGAAAGCCGCCGCTATGGATTTTGCATTGGAGAAATACATGCCTGATGGTGTTGAATGGGTAAAACCGCAGGGAGGTTTGTTTGTCTGGGCTACAGTTCCGCAGGAATGGGGATTAGATATAGATTTACTTTTAAAAAAAGTTGCAGTTGATACGGGTGTGGATATAAGTGAGGAAAATGTTAAATTTGCCTATGTTCCCGGAGGTGTATTCAGTTTAGATGGCAGTACTGATAATTGTGTGCGTTTATGTTTTTCCACAGCAAGTATAGACCAAATTGACAAGGCAATCCAAGCTTTAGCTGAAATGATTAAGCAGAATAAAAAACAAAATATAGTTGAAGGGGATAAGGAATAAAACATCTTTCTTGGATCTGGAACGACAACTGGAACGACAA
>CAZLTA010000018.1:0-9672 GCA_964562345.1 uncultured Planctomycetia bacterium | reverse complement strand
CTGGAACGACAACTGGAACGACAAGAGATATCAATTGACCTTTTGAATTATGGAAAAAAAGAACTTCTGTATCCTGTCATGTGTAAAATTAGATTGTTGAAGGAGTAATTTTTAAAATATAAAAAAATATGTCTTAAGTCTAATTTGACATAGTTTATTAAGTATGTTAAAAGTATGGTAGGCGGCTATGTAATATAATAATAACTATTGTAGTATACTAAGGGGGCTAGAGCAAAATTGTTTTATAGAGATTACGGGGGTTTAGGTATAATGTATAAGTTTTCCAAAATTAACATATCTTTCATATTGTTTTTTCTCTTGCTACCTTGTATATTCGGTAATTCTTTCTGTTTTACCCCTGATTTTTTATCCCGTCGAACGAGAGATGCGGCAATTGCTTGGCAGGAAGTAGATATATCAGCAGAATTGCAGGCTGGTGAAAGTTTATCCCGCTATGGTTTAGAGTTACAAGGTGTGGAATGGATATCTCTTTTGCCTTCCACTGATTCAATAAGAGTTGATGAGGAATTAATTGCGGCATTAGAATTGTCTCATGCCCAAGCTTTAGCAGCTTTAAATTATCTTGGCAACGGGATAGAAGCATCTATTGCTGCAGAAACGAATGTTTCTTCAGTTGCTATTAGAGTTATTGGTGAACTTGCTGAGAGATTCGGATTTAGAATTACGATGGCAGGAAATGAAGGAGAGGTGACAGATGAGCTTTCTGCCATAAGAGTAGGAAGCGTTTTTAATAACCATGGAGAAGACGATGTCATGTTTCTATTGGACGGTATTGAAGGCGCTGCATTTTTATTAACCGAAAGCAGTAACGGTTCTCAATCCAGGAATGGAGAATCTTCCCAAGGTGCCTGGTCCGCCGTGGCTTTATTGGATGGGAGCAATCAATTATGTGCTGCAGATTTATACCGTATTGTTGTTGCCTACAATGGCGAAATGCAATCAATTAAGCCAGATGCAAGTCCGGAAGAAATATTAGATACTGTTGCAAAAGGTATGGGGTATGAAAGTTATCAAGCTTCTGAATTCCAAGAAATCCCTATACAGATTCTTGATAGGGAGAGGAACCAACCTTTTATCACGGCTTTTAGAGAGCTTGGTTTTCAGGTAATTACTATTCATGATGGAGATTGTCTTCCTCTTATAATTGCAGCGAGCGGATTGGAAATCAATGGGGAGAAGATGATTGTGATTGATACTCCTGGTGCGCATGAAGAGTATATTGCAAGAGCTGCAGCGAAAAATATTCCCGGAGGGGTTCAACTTGCCCGTTATGCCAGTAATCAAATAAAAGGTGCCAGTGATCTGTCTGGATGGGCAGATTTTACCGGGGCAGAGATTGAGGGATTTAAGAGATTAGGAATTTTTCCTCACGAAACTGATTTAGTAAGTCAGGATGATATTTTAGGTAATCCTACAGTTGTTCTTACTTCAGTTACAGGAATGAGACAGGAATTATTTCCTATTCTTGCAAATTATTTTCCTAAAATAGAGATAGATTCTGAAAAAGGAGAGGTAATTCTATATTCATTGGTTTCAACAGAAGGTGGTATTTATGCTGTTCGCAGTACATACAAAATTGATTCTGTTGATTTTACCAACCGTGCACTCCAGGTAGAAAATGCATTTAGACCAGATTCTGAGGCGCTTAGGACTATTATGGATGAGGCGTTGGTGCAATGGAATTTGAGTTTAGAAGAGGGAAGAGGCAGCAAAGGGTTTGAAAAATTAGCCGAGGAATTAGAATCTGCGGGACTTTATTCTTTAACAGCATTCTCGGATTATTCCGCAATGTGGTTAGATTTATATCTGGAAACAGTATTGAATAAAAAGATACTGCCTGAATCTGACCAGAATATAAGAGATGCTGTTTTAACAATAAAAGAGATTATAGAAGTAGATGATTCTTCGAGTTTAATAGAAGGTGCAGCATTAAAAAATTATCCGGGGCTTTTATCTTTTATGCAAAGCTCTCGGTGGGATATACTGCGTGAGAATTTTCATACTCTTTCTAATGAGGAGAAGGATACGGTTTTAAAAATAGTTGCCTCTGAGCTGCCTTATGAAAAAAGGTTTTTGTTCTATCTTGCTTTTCAACCCAGATTATATGATGAGTATTGTTCCAGGTTTGAATCCGCTGAAGCTGAAGCTCAGAGAATATTTGAGGGTGAAAAGCGTTTATCTGACGGGCGTGTTAACATGGTGCTGGATGAGGTAACTCTGGCAGATTTAAAACCTCAACATTTTATAAGCACAGATATTGGTATGGGCAGTTCTTCTTACAGGAATCGTGCCAATGAGATTGAGAAGGGGATGCTAATTCCCTTGACCATTCTTCATCTTAGAGGATATGGAAATATTATATACGAAGGTCAGGCCAGGGCAGTAGCAGCATTTGAACGCGGAATGGAGATTTATCCGGCATTTGTTATCACACCAAGAGATGCCTCTATGGATCGTATCGCAAATTATACCAGGATTGAGATGCAAACAGGATTATCAAATTTGGCAGATATGATACTTCCACAGTTAAGTTTACCTCATGTGGTTACCATAGAGGGTGCTAACATTCCTGTTATAGCTGTCAGGGAGAGCAAAGATTTACAGAGTATTGCCGGTACTGCAATTATGAAAAGCATTGTTGATACTGTAAGAGAAAAGAGAGTAGCCAATATTTTTGTCTCAGATATGGACTTAAAATTTTTAAGAACCGCTGCACATAGTAATGTGCAATTTCCCCAGTATTTAGAAAATTGGGATTCGGTAAGAGTATTTTTCAAAATTTCGAAAGATGCAACTGAAGAGGAGAAAGCAGATATTATTGCTCAATTAGAAGTTTCAATGCCTGGTAATATTAAACGTGAAAATATTTACATTGCAAGTAGTCAACAGGAATTATTAGAAATTACGTCAGAACAAGGAGGGATTGATGTCGTGTTGTCTGATGTCCATACTTTTAATACAGATGCAGAAATTATCTCTGAGGTAACTGGAGCCGGGACCAAGACATTATTATTTATACCGACTCTATCAGATGGGAATTTATTTCAGGAGATGTTTTTAAAAGAAGAGCCGGCAGTATTGATGGATATACTTAATAATCCTGATAATTTATTAGTAGCTTTGGGGCTTTCGATACGGTCTTTACTGCCTCAAGAAACAAGGCCTCAATCTCCAGTGGTTCAGTTAGATAATAGTGCTGAAGTTGAAGAACAACTTGCTGAGATAATAGCTGAGATAAACTTAGCCGTGGAACAGGCCAGGGGATTTAATCACCCGGCTCTGGTTGCCGTTAGCGGCGGGTTGGGAGTGGGACAAAATACTTTAATAGAGATGTTAACTGGTTCAAAACATAGCAGCGTAGCTACTTTAAATATAGATGATTTTCGTCTAACCTCGGATGATTATAGAGAACCTATTAAACAAGATATTAGTATGCAAGATATTGGCACTCTTTATTGGCTGAACAATGGTATAGGTATCAGGCGTGAAGATGCTGATAATATTACAGTTAAGACTTCATTTGATGAAGTGACAATGGTTCTTCCGGCTGTAGGTCGGGAAATACAGGTGCCTGACCATTTTATATTTATTAGAAGAATAGACGAAAATACTATAAGTATTCGTCTATCAGCTGCTATTTCTAATATTGCACTCGGAAGATTCTATCAAGCAGTTCAGAATCTTAGAGAAGGAGAACCTGCTTATGTTCCTCTTCATATTGATGGCGAAAAGGTTTCTATCAGGACAGATACACCAGGAGCTATTGAAGCCATGCTTAAGGATAGAGGGCCTGCTCAAAATATAGAAGGAAGAAATTTCCTGTCTATGCCGGCTCGTGAGGGATGGTCTCTGGCTAAACCCGGATGTTCTTTCTGGGTTGATATTTCTTCGGGAGGAGTTTTTTACCGTCTGGATCCGGAGAATTATGAACTTATTTTTGTTTCAGGAGAGTTTACTTTACATCAAGAAAGTATAAATCCTTTATATAATTTGGCTCTATATGTAGACGCTGATTTTTCTATACGAATAGAGCGGTTGATAAGGGCGCATATTTTTGAAGGCAGGTATCCAGAGATGACGGCTTCCCAATTACGGGAATATTTAAATACTCAAAGCACCGTAGAAGACCAGCTATTGTTTACAGAAGCAGAGTGTGCAGATTATATAATTACCAATAGTATGAAGTCTGATGAACTTTTGTTGCAGCAATTCTATGGCAAAAATTTATCAGAGCGTGTTGAAACGGCAATAGATGTTGCTCAAAGGGATGGGTTAGATTCTGCATGGGATATTTTAGAAAATTATGTCGTTCCAGTTTTATCCGCAGAAAGCGTATTTCGTACTGTGCTTGAAGATTTAATTATATATAATGAATCGGAGACGCAGGATTTCTCCAGGGATAGTGTAGACGGTTTATTAGCTCGAATAGAGAGAACAGAATCTGTTACTTTAGAGAGAGAACAAAAGGAGCTTTTGTATAAAATTTTGGCTGATTTGGGGTTGATATGATCTGGCGGAAAATTTTTATAGTCACAAAGAGTAATTTTACTAAAACGATTTCCCATGATTTGACATTCTTTTTAAAGCATGTTATAGATATATTAGGCTTGGAGTTAAGGTTTATAAAGTGATAAAGAAAGGAGGAGGTAATGAAGAAATTTTTTCTGGCAGTAGCGGTGGTTTTTAGTATTGGTGGATTTTTATTTTCTTATGTCTCTGATTTAGGTGGTTTAGTAAATCAGACTGATATTTCACGTCGTAGTATTAATATTCAATCTTCTGCAACAATACTTGATTTAATGGGTATGGGATTAGAAAATGCGCCTTCATTTGAAGAAGGACTGGCACGTTTTCTGGAAGCTCGAAATGTAAAACTTTCCAGAGAAAAGATTGATGCTTTATCTTTTTTCTTATTAGGTAATTTATCTGAGAGCAATCATCTTGAGATGAACGGTATTTCTAAGACAGATGTAGAAGCTTTTCTTCAAATGACACTCTTTTATGCCGATGGCATAAGGCGTGATCAGGTAGATGTAGGAAGTCCTGTAATAGGAGGGCTTCGTAAAATACTGCGTTTTTCAGAAATCAAACCTTTAGTTAATAGTATAGAACAAGCGATTGCAGAATATCAGGCTGAGATAGGAGCTTTTGATTCAGAAATAGCAGAGTTAATAAACAACCTTGGTATAGCAGCCCAGATGGTTGGATTCTGGGTTACAGCGCCTATCAGTTCAAGGCCGATGTTTGAAGCATTATTAGGTGGAAATACTGCTGTTATGGCAGCCAATACCCAGATGACAGTAAGCGTTCCTGGAATATTTATTTCATCAATGGAGCAAGAAGCTCCGATGGAGATTGAGTACGCTCAGTCAGAATCTAATTTAGAAGGCGGCTATACCGGTGTTTTAGCACAAGATACTTATGATTTAACGACATACTATGCATTTCTCTTAGGTTATGACTTGCCCTGGGCTTTGCATGCAGACCATACGACTGTATCAGATGATACAATTGAAAAAATTGACTATGCATTAAGGCAAAATCAGGCTCAACTTCTTGCCGGATATACTTCTTTTGCTGAAGACCCTTCCTCTGTTCCTGCGGTACGAGAGTCCAGCCAGCTTGCGGTACTTAACGGAATGTATTTTAGTAGCTTTGCAATAGGAAATACTTTTGCACAGGCTTTATCCGCCCACGGTGAATTTAAGAAAATGGTTGAGCTTAAGCCCATTATTGAATCCATACAACTGCAGGTGCTTAATGGTTATGTATCATCTTTAAGAGAAACCGGAGCAGAAACGTCTTTTGATGATGAATTAGTTGAACACGGAGAATTTAGCCAGATGAAAGAATTGGAAGAGATTATTAAATCTGCAAATGCGACTCTCGAAGAAGTAGGCCAATTAATGGATTATATTGAATCGCAATGCGGGATTAAAAAGGATGTAGATATTTTAACTAGTCATATAGAATCAACGGTACTTTCAAAAGTTTTAAATTATGCAATATCTGCCGGTTACAATTTCGCTAAAATATTTCCGGATTATGTGAGTGAGGATTTGGCATCACGTATCACCCAGCATGGTGAATTTGGCTCTTTATCTGAACTTGAAGAAATTTGTGCTGGCGAGACAGTTTCAATAGAGGGAGCAGATGCCCCTGTTAAAGTATCTGATTTAATAAAAACATTCCTAGACTTAAAACGCGTTACCGAGATAAACTACATTTTAGCGAGACCTATACCAGGTGATTTAGGCCAAGAAGAAGAGGTTGGTCACATTGGTGCAATAGATCCTATTACAGGTAAATCCAGAAATACAACACCGCTTGAAGCTTTTGTGCTTGTTTATGTGCTTCAGAATATAACAAACCCTAATGATTTTCCTGATATTGTCAGAGATATGCAGACATTAGGACTCGAAGCTCTGATTAAAGAACACGAACCTCTTAACATTAATCTGTTGGCGGTAAACAATGGTTCTGCTCACGGCAATGTTTTTGTAGATGGCGTAAGAGTGAATACTACAATTGAAGTAGATTTAACTGATGGAATAGCCCGAATAATAACGCCCCTGGGAGTTAAATTGGCTCAGCATGGAACGACTGGAACGCCTTTTGACCTGATAAAAGAAAAACTCGCCGGCCTTATTTTAAAAGCCAACGTCGGTACCCAATGGCGAAATATTGCCCTTGAACTTATGCCGGAAGGCTTATTTATAAGAATGGTAAACTGGACTATAGAAAACAAGGGAAAGCAGGGACAATTTGAGGGACAACCCAGTGTTGAAGAATTGCTGCAAACAATGCCTAGGGCAGAGTTTTTGAATAATTCAATCTATGCACAATTTATAAGCACCAATATCAAGCATGCAACTAGGATTTTCAAATATGAAATAGATAATATGGATCCAGTTTATCTGCAGGCAATAGTTGTAGAGACTCAAAGAGTTGCAGCTCAGTACTTCGATGCTTTTAACGCAGTAGGTAAAAACTGGGTTATCATAGATTATCTTGGCTGGGGATGGGAACATCATTAATTAAGCATAATGTGGT
Source organism: uncultured Planctomycetia bacterium (assembly GCA_964562345.1). Lineage (GTDB taxonomy): Bacteria > Omnitrophota > Gorgyraeia > Kaelpiales > Kaelpiaceae > Saelkia. The sequence continues at coordinate 2,598 of CAZLTA010000018.1, read as the reverse complement.
ATATTTATAATAGAGAGTTTATAATAAAGGGGGATATTTGATGAGGAAAGTAATATCTGCTTGGGTCATATCTGTCATTATTTTGCCAGCTGTATATTTTAATGATGTTTTAAATTCGGAAAATCATATTAATTCCTTTCGGCGGGTACATACTCAGAATAATCTTATTGAAGATGAGGTGCTACTTAATGAAGCCAAGTTGAGGAATATTCTGATTTTTGGTGAGGGAGGTTCAATTGTTATTGATGAAGAAGGTAATCATGTTGCGCGAATGAGCACGGATGCAAATAATACAGTTGGCGTAGATATTTTAGTTGCTGGGTCGTTAACTTATGCCGAAATTATTCAGGGAATTAATGAAGGTCGATACTCTGTTAAGTCTCAGCAGAAAATAATCGACGAAGCTTTAGAAGATAGAAGCAAGTGTGTTTTGGTGTATACAGGAGGTGGTGATGCAGCTGGAATAAATGCACTTTATGCTGCTGCCACTGAACGGTTGGCAGAATTGAATTCAGGAATGACAGTTCTTGGTATTCGTCATGCCGGAGATGGATTAACAGCACGGCCAGAGAACTTGCGTAAAAATGTTGTTATTATTGATAATTTGATAGCTGAATATATTAAGGATATGGGGAGTACAAATATCGGTTCTTCACGAGAGAATCCTTTTAAAGATGAACATTGGGATAATACGATGCAGAATATTGCAGGGTTCGGAGCTTTCATCTGCACCGGAGGGGATGACAATCTTAAAACAGCACAAAAAATAGCAGAAGCAAATCCTGAAACGGTTGTTCTTGCGACCGCAAAAACTATCGATGGCGATGTTACGATAAATGGCATAGGAGTACAGTCTTTGGGATTTCATAGTGCTGTTGGAAGAGCTAATAGTAATATAGTTGATTCTGCATATTCCTTTTCTGGAATGGGATCCATTCAACATCCGATAGTTGAAATTATTGAGGTTTTTGGTAGGAATACAGGGCGGCTTGCTTTTGAAGCTGCCAGATTTGATAATTTTGATGGATTAAATCCTGCAGAGATAAAACAGAAAAGAGTTACTAATAATGCTACAGTTATAGTAGTTCCGGAACATAATGTAACAATAGAAGAGATTGCTGATAAGATTAGAGAAATGATCCTTCGTACTGATGGCACTGCTATAGTTATTGTCGCTGAGGGATATAGGCCGGGAGATGATCCTGATATATTGAAGAACAATGTAGATGTTGATGATATGGGAAATGAATTGAAAACAGGAATAGGTCGTATTTTGGTAGCACGGTTGGTAGGGTTTTTGCCTGATGCAACGATAACATTAGAGGATTTGGGTGGAGATATAATTATAAAAAGCCCTAAACTGCGGGGTGGTGTAGAAAATTATGAGTTACGCGGCGTAAATCCCGATGGTTATGATATGGCAATGGCTTCAAATATTGGTATTAAGATGGCTGAATTTATTATGCAGGGTATGACTGGAGGAAGGTTTGTCGGATACACCAATGGAATGGATCCTATGCATGATGCCCCTATTGTTCTGGAATTAACAGGAATATCTAATGGTAATACTTTAGAACTTTATGACTTGGAAGTTTTGATAAGAAATGGTATTTTGGTTTCTCAGCCTGAGTAAAATATTTAGCATGCCCGAATGAAAAGTATAAATCCGGGTTTTATTCTTATGTTTACTCGGTATTAATTATTAGTTATTCCAAATTCCCTTGACAGTTAGTATCCTGATGAGTATAATTTCCAAAAACCTGTGAAAATGTTCACAAGCAAATTAATCTCAAAACAGGAGTTAATAAGGGTTCTTGATGTTTTAAATCAGGATTATAACCTTTTTTATTCTCAGGAAAACGGGCAGAATTATAATATCGCCAGGGTTAACGATATTCAGGAAGTTGAGTTTCCGCAGTTTCGTGCTTCTGAATCTATCAAAACATTTCTGCTTCCTGCTAAGGATGATTTGAGCCTTGCTGATGAAAAACCTACGGCTGTATTCGGGCTTAAGGGGTGTGATTTAAATGCCCTTAAAGTATTGGATTATGTATATCTTCAGGGAGATTTCAAAGACCCCTATTATGGAAAAAGAAGGGAGGATTTATTTGTATTTTCCAGTGACTGCACGTCTTTTAAAGACAGCTGTTTTTGTACATCTTTAGGTTACTCACCTTTCGCCGAGGAAGGTTTCGATTTAAACCTGGCAAGATTAGATGAGAATGAATATGTGTTAGAAATAGCTACGGAGAAGGCGCAGGCATTTCTTAAAGAAAAAGGGTTAGATTTTAATGACATTGATTCTTTAAAACAGAAGCAGTTAGAGGATGGAAGAGAAGAAATTACAAATAAAGTTAGGGAAAATGCCGATAAATATCTGGACCACAGCTTAAAATACGAGTTAAGAAAAGCAGTTACAGATAGTTATGAATCTGATTTGTGGAAGAAAGAAGCAGAACGCTGCGTTGAATGCGGCGCCTGCACTGCGGTTTGCGCTTCGTGCCATTGTTTCTTTTTAATTACCAAGAATAATAGTCTGGGTAAATTGCGGGCCTGGGATTCCTGGGGGGCTATGCCTGGGAACGGCATCGCCTGACT
>CAZLTA010000017.1:0-12298 GCA_964562345.1 uncultured Planctomycetia bacterium | reverse complement strand
TATCAATTAAATGTGGTCATGGCTGGTTACAACACCAGTCGCTGATGAATAAGAATAGGGAAATGCAGAACCGTAGGGACAAATCGGCGTTGCTTCAGATGCAAAATAATTATGCTGAAAAGTATCCTGGGTTAAACTGCCGGGAAACACAGCACTTCCAGCCACTGCAGTCTTAGCATAGTAAGCGGCAATTGCGGACCTGATAGTTGCAACATTACCGTCACAAGCCGCCTGCTTAGCATTGGCTTGTAAATCAATAAATTTCGGAATAGCAATTGCAGCCAAAATTGAAATGATCACTATAACCATGACCAGTTCAATCAACGTAAAACCTTTCTTCATCCTAACACCTCCTTTTTTCAACAACCTAATATTAATATCTATATTGAATATTTTCAATATTAAAACAGAATTTACAGCCTTTGTCAAGTTTTTTAGCTTTAAAGTAATGCAGGGAATTGTATAATGTTTTTCATGCAGACAGTATATACTATTTCAGGGTATTTATTTGCTATTCTGCTTTTGGACGGTCTGGGGAAAGTCATACTGCCTAAAAATGAAGTAAACAGTTTCTTCCTGCGAATTTCCTTCGGGGTTATAGTTTCATCGATTGTTTTAACAGCTCTGGGCTTCTTAAATCTTTTAAACCAAAAATTCATATTAATACTTGCTTTGGGAAGTTATCTCCTGCTGCTGCCGGCAATAAAATCTAATCTTTCGAGCTATTTTAAACTACATTTTTTCAAACGAAACAAATTGGAGTTAGCTTCATTTTTATTTTTACTAATAAGCGCATACATAGCAATCATCCATATTAATGCTTTCACTCCTCCGCTATCCAGAGATGCTCTCAACTACCACCTCTACCTGCCCAAAATATACCTTGAACAAAACAGTATCATTACCATACCCAACAATATCTATTCATTCTTTCCTTCTTACTGGGAGGCTTTTTGCACTCTATTACTTACGGTATCCAGCGATATCACAGCCAAACTATTCCACGCATTATTTCTCATTCTAACAGTATCTTTAATAATAAATTTCCTGAAGCTCCTTAAACCCGGTTTGAGAAAAATCGATACCTATTGCGCCGCTTTGATTTTTATCTCGGCTCCTTCAGTTACAAAGACAGCCGGCTGGGCATATTTGGATATTACATTTACCTTTTACTGCCTGTTATCGCTGTATCTGATATTGAAATTCTACCAAAAAAATCAGAACAGTTCCTACTATCTATCCGCTATTTCAGCAGGCTTCGCGCTGGGGCTAAAATACATAGGCTGGCTCTGGATTCTATGCCTGGGGCTGGTATTTTTAGAGAAAGAAAACGATTTGAGAAAAACGCTGTTTCTTTATTTAAAATTTGTTCTTATAGCTGCTTTAATATCTTCTCCATTCTATCTGAGAAATTTTTTCGTAACAGGAAACCCCTTTTATCCATTTTTCTACAATCTATTCGGCGGTAAATATATCAGCCCTGAGAAATATAACCTGCTCACTCTATATTTTAAAAGTTACGGCAGAGGCGTTGATTTTAAAAGCCTGCTGTTTCTTCCCTATAGAATCTTATTCTGCTCGGAATTCGCACAGCCTCAAAACTTTGACGGTAAAATCAGCTTTTTATTCCTTCTGGGTTTAATCCCTGTTTTTAAAAATATTAAATTCAAATTCTCACCCCGAAGTATCATCTATATTGCGGTTATCTACACATTGTGCTGGTTTATACTCAGCCAGCAATTAAGGTTTTTAATACCCGCGCTGGCTTTAATTACCATTATATACGGGTTATATATGGGGGAATTGCGCAGGAAATACTTTCACTATTTAATTTTAATCACAGCTTCAGTTTACCTTTTCTTCCCCCTGCAGGATTTCTGCAGGTTTAAACCCTATAAATTCATCCTGGGCAAAGAAACCCGGAATGAGTTTTTGAGAAAAAATCTAAGGATATACCCGATGATAGAATTTATTAACAAAAATCTGCCCCTAAATTCCAAGGTAATGCTTCTTGATATCGGAGCTATAGCTTATTATGCGGATAGAGAAATATACCAGGAAAGCATATTTGAAGACTATACTTTTAAATTAAACTTAAGCATATCTTCAGACACTGCAGTATCTTTTCTTAAAAAAAACCGCATTGATTTTATACTCATAGACGAAGAATTCTTGCGCACTTATGTATTTCCTGTCTTAAAAACTCAGGAATTAAAAAATCTAAAGAGTTTTTATTCTGAATGTCTTATGCCCGTCTGCCGCTATCAAAACTTCACCCTTTATCAGCTGGCCTCAATATAAAAAACGGTATTTAAACAAAGTTATGAAAGCCCTGATTCCATCTTTATAGGAAATCTTCTTGCCTTCCCTGAAATGTCTAAAAACATAGCTGATGGGATACTGGATGATATGGAATTTATTTCTTAAAACTTTGGCGGTAATTTCAGCTTCCACCTCGAAACCAATGGATTTCAAGTTAAGGCTCCTCCAGTTCTTTTTATACATCACTTTATAACAAGTCTCCATATCGCTAATCCACTTAAGATAAAGGATACTGGTAAAAAAACTTAAAAACTTGTTGCCCAATCTGTGCCAAAGAGGGGTTTTAAAATTTGAGTTAAACCGGACACCGTAAACAACATCCGCATCAGTTTTTTCTAAAATACCCGCTAAAACCACTAACTCTTGAGGGGTATATTCCAAATCCGCATCCTGAATAGCTATGATATTTCCCTGCGCCGCCTTTATCCCTTCCTGAACAGCATTGCCCTTGCCGATATTTTTTTTTAAATTTATACATTTCATTTCCCGCACATTTTTTTTAATACTTTCTATGTTCTTGCGGGTATTGTCGGTAGAGCCGTCATTAATTACGATTATTTCCTTATCAACGCCAAGGTTAAGCAATGTTTCTAAAACTGCCTTGATCGTATTCTCCTCGTTATAAACCGGAACAATTATAGAAAGCATCTCAGCCTGAAGTTTATTCCAGAAGCGAAAACCCTTGTTTTAAAGCCAGCTTGCCCCTGTTCTGCTCGCTCATTTTTGTAAAGATTAAACCATGTTCGAAACCATCCTTAACAGCTTCACACCAAACGACCTTAGCCTCTCCTGTTAAAGGCCAGCTCTCTTCAGGCAAATACAGCCGGAAATAAAACTCATCTCCTTTGGCTAACTGCCGGCTTGTAAAAACTTTCATACCTGTTGTGCTCAGGTCTTTCGTAACCCCGCGGCAGGAAAAATTACTGCCTCCCAAAGAACGCAGTTCCACATCAAAACATAAATCCGTCCTTAAAGATCTCCTGCCTTCCTGAGGATTATCCGGCTGATGATGAATTTTGCGTTCTTTCCCCCTTAAGATTAAATATAAAAGGAGGGCTGTCAGCGTTATATAGAATACAACTCTGTCTGCTTTAATAAATAAAAACAACAATGAATACAAAAATAATATTATTAAAACAGTCCGCAGATGCCGGATAGTCTTTGAGTTTAAAAATCCGGGTTTTTTATAAAAAAACAATGCACTGAGGCAAAAACCGGCAAGTATTAAAGAGAAATATACGGCAATATCTTTCGGAAAGCTGAGCAAAGATATTAAGAACAAACCGAAAATTATTAAATATATCTTCTCGTCTTTCATCATGTTTTAAACAACTGCGTCATATTCCACATCGGCAAAAACACCCCCAGAGCAAGGATTAAAACCCCCACAGCAAGCAATGCCGTTAATGCCGGCTCTATTGTAACAGTCAAAGCTTCCACTTTGACTTTTAACTCGGTATGGTAATACTCGCTTAAAGAAGCAAGCACTACATCCATAGAGCCTGTCTGTTCGCCCACCCCTATCATACTGCCTACCAATTTGGGAAACCAGCTGTCTTCCTGAATCATAGCAGAAAGAGATTTGCCTTCTGAAACTCCCTGGGTAAAAATTTCAACACGTTTTTTCAAAAACGAATTGCCCAGTGTTTTAGAAACAATTTCCAAGGATTTAAGTATCGGAATACCGACGCTGTTAAGAGTATTAAAGATAAAACAGAATCTTAACAGGCTGACTTTCATAAATATATCGCCTATAAGCGGTATTCGCAATTTAGCCCGGCCCCAAATAACATTTCCTTCCCGGGAATTCTTCCAGTAATTAAATCCCGCCAGAAAAGAGAAGGCTAAAACTATTAAGAGCAGGGCATTGTGAATTAAAAAAGCACTTGTGCCCATCATTATTCTGGTAGGCAAAGGCAAATGTATATTCATTTGCTGGTAAACTCTCGCAAATCTGGGTACGACAAAAACAGATATGAATAACACCGCAAAGATAATTCCCGTAACAACTATTGTTGGATAACGGAGGGCATTTTTAACTTCCAGGCGGACAGCATAGTCGCTTTCCATTGTTTGGGCCAGGTTTGTTAAAATTGTATCCAGATTACCGGACACTTCTCCTGAGGCAACCATCTCAGTATAGATTTCGGGAAAGATATCCGGAAAATCCATCATAGCATGAGATAGAGAAACACCCTGCTCAACTTTTACAACCACCCGAGAAAGCACTTCCTTAAAATATTTATCCTGTGTTTCTTCAACTAAAAACCTTAAAGCATTAACAACCGGAATTCCTGCCTTAACAGTAGTAGCAAACTGAAGGGTAAAAACTATCAAATCTCTATTCGCAACTTTTCTTTTAAACAGGGAAAAACCTTTCCCCCTTGAACCTTTAGAACCTGCCTGAATCTTTTCAAAGCTTATCGGCAGAAGCTCCTGTTTTTCAAAATAGCTTAAAAGTTCCGGTTCGCCGGACATTACAATTTTGCCTTTAACAGCCTGGCCTTTTTTATCCCGTGCAAGATAACCGTAAAGCGCCACTTTTACAAAATCTCCTTATCCCGCTTATTTCATATAATATATGAAATGACGTAACTGCGGGGTTACCCCGACCCCCTGAAATTCTATAGGAATTTCGGGGACTAGTCCTGCTAAATTATACTAATTTTGCAGGGTATTAAGATTAAATCGTATAACGATTTAATCTATCGGCCCTTCGGGCGAATATTTCATACTGTTTATGAAATATTCGGGTTATTGTTCTTCCTTCCTGTTTTTAGAAATCCAGCTCTTTATCTTTTCGTTATAACTTTCAATATCTTCTTTTGCCAGATCTATTTTTTCAGTATCCCGGGCTTTCTCGTCTGCTTCTTCTGTCATAAAATTCGTATTTCCGCCGTCTGCTGCGGCATCTTTTTTAATAAACTCAACTTTTTCCTCGCAAACACGCAAAACTTCATCCAGAGTAATAACCCCCTGCAGTGCTTTTTCCAGACCATCTTCAAATAATGTCTTCATCCCTTTTCTGCACGCCGCATTTCTCAACTCTACAACAGAATTTCCTGCAACTATCATCTCCCGAAGTTCATCGTCGATAAGCATGATTTCAAAAAGCCCAATCCTGCCTTGATAACCGGTCCCTTTACAGTAATCACAGCCTTCGCCTTTATACAGAACCGTTTTACTGCCGTATTTTTGTAATTTAAATCTTTCTACGACTGCTTTAGCAGCCGGATAGCTTTTTTTACATTCCGGGCATATCTTCCTGGCCAATCTCTGAGCCATTACCGTAACAAGGCTGGCAGATATAAGAAAAGGCTCCAGTCCCATATTGTGTAATCTTGTAACAGCGCTGGGAGCATCATTGGTATGCAGAGTCGAAAAAACCAAATGCCCTGTGAGAGCCGATTGGACGGCGATATTGGCCGTTTCCAAATCCCTGATTTCTCCAACCATTATTATATCAGGGTCATGCCTCAATATTGAACGCAAACCGCTGGCAAAAGTAAGCCCTGCCTTAGGATTTATTTGAACCTGGCGTATTAAAGGCAGTCTGTATTCCACAGGGTCTTCAACGGTAACAATATGTTTATCAATCGTATTAAGTTCCATAAGCGCAGAATATAAAGTCGTGGTTTTGCCTGAGCCTGTTGGGCCCGTTGTGAGAATCATCCCATAAGGATGCGCAATGGCCTGTTTAAACAGGTTTAAAGACCCCGTGGAAAAACCGAGCTTCTCAAGCCCCAAAAGCACATTCGCCGTGTCTAAAATTCTCAGAACAACATTTTCGCCATTGACCGTAGGCAGGGTTGAAACCCTGACATCTATATCTTTAGCATCAACAGTTACTTTGAAATGCCCGTCCTGCGGAACCCGCGACTCTGCAATGTCAAGATCGGCCATAACTTTTATTCTGGATACCATAGCCATTTCCAAAGATTTGGGCGGAGAAGGGACTTCATGCAATACGCCGTCAACTCTGAAACGTATTCTCATCTTGTCAAACTCAGGTTCAATGTGGATATCAGAAGTCCTGTCTCTTACAGCCTGCGCTATCAAGAGATTGATTATTTGAATTACAGCATCTCCTAAATCTTCCCCGATTTCTCCGATTTTTTGGACTATTTTTTCCGCGCTGGAAACAGCTCTGTAAATTTTATCAATACCTCCCTGCATTTGGGAGCTGGCAATCAAACAGGGCTTTATATTGAGCCCTGTAAAATGCCTAACTTCAGCTACAACGCCATAATCTACAGGGTGAAGGAAGCCTGCGAAAAACCATTCCCCTATTTTGAAAAGCGGCAGAATATTATTTTTGCGGACTAAATCTTCAGATAAAAGGTACACTGCTTCTTTAGCAGGCTCAATATAATTTAATTCTACATATGGAATTTTGTAAAACAGGGAAATTTCTTCCAAAATCTGTATTTCCTTCTCCGGAAATATTTCAGTAAGCACTTTTAATACATCAGAATTTTTTTGAGAAGCAACTGTTTTAGCTTTCTCTATCTGGGTCAGTTCGACTATCCCTTTCTCCACCAATTTATTCAGTATCTGCTGCATATCAAATAATTTTCTTTATCTCTTCAAAAATAAAATCTATGTTATAAACCTTATAAAGAACTTTATTGATGTCCTCATCCTTTGCCATCTTCTGGGCATCTTCATTAAGCGTATCTGTTATAAGTACGGATTTCATCTCTTTAAACCTGGCGTCTTTTTTCAGAAATTTAAACAACAGGAATCCATTCCAATCCCATTGAGAGAAAATCATTTCTAAAACGGCTGCTCCGGGCTTTTGGTCCTGGATATAGTACCAGGCATCAAAGGCTTCATTTGTTGTGTAAACCTGTTTGCCGGGAAAAGCAAACTTTATTTTTTCAGAAAGCAAATTTAGAAACTGCGCATCGCTTCCGCCGATTATAATACGATCCGGATTCATCAAGGAGTCTCCTGTAAAAGTTCCTTCACCTTTTCCTTATCCCGGGCATCAGCTGCCAATTCCAGATATTTTTTAAAATAGTACCTTGCTTTATCATAATCGTATATATAATACCTGTAAATCAAAGCTATATTGTAAATAGCATCGGTATCTTCCGGCAATATTTCATGGGCCTTTAAAAACTCGCCTAAAGCACCCTGGTAATTGTCCTGTTTTAAGTAATATACCCCGAGATTATAATGGGTAAAGGCTTCTTTACGCAGATAGGCGTGCTTTTCTTCCTCAGGAGCATTCTCCCCCATCTTTCTGAATTGATAAATCAAGCTCGACAATGTAACCTCGGGCCCGGCGTCTTTTACTTTCATTTTCCCCAAATCTATAACAGATTTTGCATCTTTTACTTCCGGGGTTTTAGAATTATCCAAAATCTGGTCTAAAGATGTGATTTTTTTCTGTAATTGAGCATTTGTGTCGGAAACATCTCCCAGCACTTGAGAAATATTTTTATAGCGTAGCTGAAAATCCTGCAGTTCGCCTTTCATCTGTTGATTTTCACCGCTAAGTTTCGTGATTTGTTCTTTTTGAGTCTTATATTCATTTTGAAGTTTGACAAATTCTTTTTCTAAACCCTGCATCCGTTTAATCTTTGCCGATACTTCTTCTTCCTTTTGTTCCAGTTTTTTTAAAAGAGCTTTTTTTTCTTCGGTTAACACCAGAATTGTTTCTGCCCGCAAACCTACTTTAATCCGGCTGCTCTCTGCTTCTTCCCGGGCTTCACTTAATTCCTGTTCTGTTCTTAAAAACTGTGATTTTAATTCTGCTATAGTAGCTCTCAAAATCACCGCTTCCCTGATGAGTACATCCTTTGCTTCTTCTATTTCACTATTTTTCTCCTCAAGCTCTTTAACCTTATCCTGAATATTTGAAAGTTTCTCTATTTTATAATCAAGCTTTCGTTTTTGAGCTGAGACTTTATTGAATTCGGATTTGAGCTTTCGTAATTTAAGGTTTAAATGTTTATTTTCCTCCTGAACCTTATCCATACGGTCTTTATTCCTGGAAGTCCTATCCATCTGCTTTTCTAAATTGTTTAATTTATCCAGCAGTTGTTTTTTCCCCTCGGTTAAACCATCAATTTGGGACTGAAATTCTTGAACCCGGGATTTTAACTCCGGCGCCTGTTTTTCAAATTTTTCATTTACCTCTTTCAGACTTTTTTTAACGGATGAAAGTTCTGTTTTCAGACGGTTTGTTTCCTCCTCAGCCGCCTCTCTCAAATGCCGTTCCTGCCCGACCTCTTCTGTTTTCGCAAGCAATTTAGAATCCAGAACTTTTATCAAGTTTGAATAATCCCTCTTATCTTTGGCAGATAGAACCAGAACTGCAGTAAGAGATAACACGAGTATTGTAATAGCTGCTGCGGTTTTTTTTATTTTTTCCACGTTTCTATTCTAAATTTTTAGCAGGCTTAAAGGAACGTTTTATCTCAATAACCTGGTCCTCTTTTTTCTTCTGGGATTTTAATATCCTGGCAGTGATAAATATCAATAAGTCTGTAGTTTCAACAGCTTTATGTTTATGCCTGAACACAAGCCCCACAAGCGGGATACTTCCTAAAATCGGGACTTTATTAACAGTGTCCACCTCTTTCTGTTTGATAAGGCCGCCGATAACTACTGTTTCTCCATCCTTCAACTGTACCTGAGTAATTGCTTCTCTGGTATCTATATAAGGCCTTTCATTATTGGGCCCGACATATACCCCGGAAAAATCGCTGACTACCGGATGTAAATTCATTCTGATTTTACCGTCCGGAGAAACATGCGGTGTAACCTCCAGAGTAATGCCGACATCTTCTTCATCATAACCGGAAATTTCATAAGTTCCTGTGTCGTTATTGAATGTATATGTCGGAATCGGCACTTTAGTCCCGACCATAATTTTGGCCTGCTCATTGTTTAAAGTCACGATTCTGGGATGAGAAAGCACTTTAGTATTAACATCTTCTTCTATAGCCTGCAGGACAGCTTGAAATTCCGTAAAGTTCAATGTCCCGAATGTAAAATCACTTACTGTAGCATAAGGGAACCCGTGACTGTAAGGGAAGTTACCGCTGTCGGTACCGGTACTCCCCGCGGTAGTGGAAGAACCTATATTTTCAGGGTAAAAACTTTTAGGGCCTACTTTCCTAAACGGAAGCGTAATCGGCCTTTTAGCTCCTGTTGCAGTAGCCTGCATTGTCCACTTAATGCCCAGTTTTCTATCTTTATCGAGATTTGTCTCTATAATTTTAGCTTCAATAAGGACCTGCGGTGTTTCTTTATCCAAGTTTTTAACAAGCTCTCTTATGCTATCCATCGCATTGGAAACATCTGTAACCACCAACGCATTAGACCGTGCATCAACCTCAATAGAGCCGGCGCCTGAAAGAGCTTTCTCCAGGCTGGGCTTAAGGTCTGCGGCTACTGCATTGTTAAGGACAAATACTCTGGTAAAGGGCGTTTCCTTTTCTATCTCCTCAGAAGTTGTAACTTTAATAACCGAGCCCTTCTTGGTATAGGCATATCCGTTTACAGTAACGATTGCATCAATCGCCTCCTCGACACCGATATTAGAGAATTTAACGCTGATAGTGCCTTCAACTTTATCTGATATGACAAGATTCAGCCCGAACTGTTCCGCCAGCATTCTTAAAATATCACTTATTTTGGCTTCCTTTATCTCTAAGGTTGAAATTTTCCCATCTGAGACCGTAAAATTCTGCTCCTGGGCTGTAGAAAAAGCTGCATTGAGAAATACTGTGAATAATAAAACGGCGATAATTATCTTCCTCATAATATCAATCTCCTTTTTCTAACTTAATCATTATATCCTCCCCCCCCTCATCTACAATAATATAATCCTTGCCTATCTTTTTAACTTTATAAGAACCCAGCACATCTCCTTCATGATAGGATTCTCCGTTAATCATTACAATACCCTCCCCGTCTATACCCATTGATATCGCTTCCAGATGTATCTCTCCTTTAAATTCCTCAATGGAAGAAATTGAAAAAGGGTCTCTCCTCCATTTTTTATTTCTGGTGCGGATTTTCATTTCCTGCGCACCAAGAGGCAATTTAAATCCGGATTTACCCTGTTTGTCTGAATGAACATGCTCATAGCTAAAACGGTACGCCCGGAGCTTGGGAGTCCCCACAAAGTATATGCCGCATAAAAAACCTGCCAATGATACGGTCGCAAAAACAACCAGATATCTTTTCATGCTTTCTCTTTTATTATAAAATCTATTCTCAACTTAATGTTGAGAAGATTCTTGTTTATTTTTACAATTTTAATACTGCCAATTTCAAACATTATTCCTTTCTGCTCTGCATTTTCTAAAAACTTTGACAACTTTGAAAAATCCGTTACTAATTCCAGCTGCAATCCGTATTTTTTATAACCGGCTTCCAGAGGCTCTTTTAAATTATAAAGATATTTAAAAGAACTTATCTGTACCCCATAATTTTCCAGTTCGTCTATAACCTTTTGAGCAGCCACAAGAAAATTTCCTCCCCCTATACTGCGCTGGATTAACACCTCCCTCCGTTTTTTCAAAAGGTCTATTTCCTCATCCATATCGGGGTGTTCAACCAATGCCTTTTCCAAAGCTAATGAACTGCTGGTTATAAATGCCAGTTCTTTCTGATAATTCCTGGCTTTTTCTATTTCCGGAGAAATAAAAATTCTAAAAATGGCAGTTATAAACAAATACAAAACCAGAAGAGATACCGCCAGAAATTTTTTCTCCCTGATAACCTGAACTAGATATTTGAATTCATTCAGCCTTAAATTTTTTATAAAACCCTGTGTTTTAAAATTCAATTTAGTAAACATTTCAACTCAAAAGATAATTCATTCGCATAACTTTTATTCTTTGTATCCAATATTTTTATTTCGCTGAAATAAGATGTTTTTTCTAATTTTTCTACAAATTGGTTCAGGATTGTATTTAAAGAGCTCACCTTGGCAATCACGCTGCCGTCCAACAACAATATTTCCTTCTGGGTGCCTGCGTTATTTTCGATGCTGCTCAAAACAATCTCGTCCGGCATAGAATTGCTCAGTTCTTTCAGTATTCCTATCCAATCCGGATATTGAGAATGGATTTTAGAAATATTTTCGTCTAAAACAGCTGTCTCCTGCATTAATTTATTTATCATTTCAACTTTTTTAACCACTGGAGATGATTTTGAGTAAACATCTTTTGCACTGCTGGTAATTTTTTCCAGATAGAACATATTCAATTTGATTCCCAGATAGAAAAATATCAAAAAACCCAGCAGCATAGCCAGATAAAAAAAGGCTTTATTCTTTGCCTTATGAGTTTCCTGAATAATTTTATAATGCGGCGGCAATAAATTGTATTTTCTGACAGCCGGATATAGACAACCCAGCATAACATCCAAAGCTGCCGGTGAACTTGGAGCAGCCTCTGTATCCAGAGCAATATCTCCACTGATGCTTATGGGGTCGAAATAAAGATGCGGCAGGGAAAGTTTTCCTTCTATAAACTCTCCCAAACCTTTAATTTCTCCTCCTTCTCCAAACAGATAAATTCCGGATACCTTTTCCGCAGGAAAGTTATGTTTATACTCCCGCATAAACGCGTTTAACTTCTCGCAAAGAATCTCCAGCGCAGAAGACATTAAAACTCTCAACTGCTGATAAGTTATCTCTAAACAGCCCTTCTCCTCTTCCGCATGGCCAACCTTGTTTAAAATATCCAGCCGCTGCCTGTCTTTTATTAAATAACTTCCTTCTCCCAGCGGATATCCGAGTTCGTCTACAACATTTTCTGCTTCTTTACAGTTAATCTCTACGGGGCCTGTTTTTGTATATACAGCTCTTACTAAAGATGACTTAATGTCCTTAAGTCCAAAATCTATGGCTTCATAATGAACGGCAAACCTGTCTTTCAAAACAAACATTTCACTGTACTCCTCCTCCAGCCTCAAAGCCCAAATGGAACCCTCTTTGGGAATTAATTTG
>CAZLTA010000016.1:0-12892 GCA_964562345.1 uncultured Planctomycetia bacterium | reverse complement strand
CCCCTTAGCGTAGCGGATAAGTTCTCCGATATGCGCCCTTATCAGAGGGTCCCCCCCCCAGATACCCAGCCGTTCAGTCCCTGCTTTTTTAAGCTGGTCCAATACGTCAATGATATCATTCGTTGTCATCTCTACCTTTTCTCTTTCCGGGATAGAGCAGTAAGAACAATTGGAGGTGCAGCGGTCTGTTACCGAAAGCATGACATTAAGAGGCCTGCGCTGTTTTGAAACTTTATACCTCAAACTGCCCAAACCCATTTTAAAAATATTCTCAGCTTTCATACTTACTAAAATAATCTTTCAGCATTTTTGCTATATATTCTAAGTCTGTTTTGTTTAATTTATGATGCACAGGTAAATGGAGTATATTTTGTTCTATGAATTCTGCATTGGGACAGCTGGCATTTTGATATTGGAATGGCTTTAAAAGATGGCAGGCTTTAAGAAAGCCAACGGTGGAATCGATTCCTTTCTGAAGTAAATATCTTTTAACCCTTTCCCTGTTTTTAACCAAAATCGGGAAACTTAAATACACAGGATGTGATTTTTCGCAAGGATGAGGATAAATCAAATACTCCCTTAGTTCATTTAACAATGCAGCTAAATATTTTCCGTTTTCTCTCCTTCGATTGTTTATCTCTTCAAGCACATCTAATTGCCTTAGGCCAAGTGCCGCTTTTATTACCGAAGGAACTTCTATCTTGTTACTGAACCTTTCGCTAAGTAAATTTTTTTCTTTAAAAATTATCTCCAGCAAATCATTCTTCTTAAAAATAAGCAAAAGCGGATATAAAAATAAAGAGAAAATAACAGGGTTAGAAAAAAGAACAAATAAAAAAGATTTGGTTATCTCAGCTGCTAATTTTTTATCCTTCTTTATCGCTTTGCGGCTCACTGATTTTAAGGTTTCATTATCAGTAGCAATCATTCCCCCTGAAAGAGTGGTAAAATTTTTGGTGATAGAAAAGGAATAGAATGAAGCATAGCCAAAACTCCCTAATAACTTGTTTCCATACATTGTCCCTAAAGATTGCGCACAGTCTTCTATCAGATATGCTGTATTATCGCGGGTAAATTTTACTACTTTATCCATATCAGCACTAAATCCAAAAAGATTTGCCGGCACAACAGCTAAGCAATCGTTATATTTCTT
Organism: uncultured Planctomycetia bacterium; assembly: GCA_964562345.1. Taxonomy (GTDB): domain Bacteria; phylum Omnitrophota; class Gorgyraeia; order Kaelpiales; family Kaelpiaceae; genus Saelkia. The sequence continues at coordinate 11,739 of CAZLTA010000016.1, read as the reverse complement.
AAAATCTTTTATTTCTAAAAGAAAATTTTCCCTGCCGACATCTAGAAAAAGCGGTTTAATATTCAGTTTTGATGCCATAAACGGTATTGACGGATGTGTAAAAGACGGCATAATAACACTATTCCTGCTATCCTTGGATACTAAATCCTGCAGTATGAACTGGAAAGCCTGTCTTCCTGATGAAGTAAATATTGCATATTTTCTGTTTAAAAAAGATGCAAATTGTTCCTCAAATTCATTTATAACATCCAGCGGATTTATTTTTTTAAAAAGAACGCTGAAATCATCCAACTTAATAGAGGGAGAAAACCGCGGTATTATTTTAAACTTTTTCATCACTAAATTAAAACAATAAGGCAACTTCTTCTGCTACTTTTAAGGCATTTTCAATACATTCATCCATACTATTATACCAAAAAAGGCCTTGCCTCCCGACAAGTTTTATATTTTCGAATTTCTTTAAATAATTAAAGAATTTATCCTTTTCCTCCATGAAACCTAAATTATATACGGGATAAGCATTGTCTATTTTTTTTATCAGAATGTCTTGCGGTTGAGCTGTTTTCTTAATCACTCTTGCTTTTTTCAAGTCATACAACATTTTATCCTTCAATTCTAAAGAATTGTTATTATGATTTTCATCTTCGTCATAGCTGCGTTCTATTACTACCGACGAGGTACCAGAAATTGCAAGTTCTCTGGAAAAACAAGATGGCATAGATACTCGATGAAACGACACATCTTTATCGCTGTAGTAGCACCATTGAAATTTTTTCAGCAAGTCCCGCTCTTTAAATGAAAAAAAGAACAGCTGTAAAGTATGATAAACCAATCTGGGTTCTTCACAATTTATAACCTTTGCCAAATTGGTTATGGGTGCTGTCCAAATAATTTGCGAAGGCACAATAACTCCGCTTTTTAAGGCAACCTTTGCAGGTTCTCCATCGTCGAAATCGATATCGATTATTTCTTCTCCTGTCTTAATCACACCGCCTTCTTTTATTATTAAAGATGCCAAAGTATCAGTAAACATTCCAATACCATTTACAGGATAAAAATAATTACTGGCATACTTTTTTAACTTAAAAAGCATCCATGCAATATCTTCCAAGTTGCGGGAATATATTTTTTCGTCTATAACTGCTTTTTCAATCCCGGTTTTTGCCCAAGTCCAATGAATCTTATTTGCCGGATAAGATAAAAATTTATCAGATAAATTTTTAAAAAATATTTCATACATTGTTTTCCCATATCCGGTTTTTATATAGTCTTCGTAATTGGTTTTTGGCACAGCAGATGCAGCTCTAATATTAGAAATAAAATCTCCCGTGATTGAAAGTAAAGTTTTGAGATGCAAATTAAAAATGTCTATAAAGGACAACGGCCAGTTAAAATACCTGCCCTGGCAATAGATTAAACTATGCCTTTTAATTTTTTTAAGACTACCGTCCAGGATTTGACGAATATAATCAATAATTTTTTCGTTACTACTATAAAATCTATGGGGACCTATATCAAAGTTATTCCCATTAAAATTAACTGTTTTAGCTAAACCTCCAATTTCATCTTCTTTTTCTAAAACGATTACCGGCAAATCTTTTTTAACCAATTCATAAGCAATTACAAGGCCTGTTATCCCTGCTCCTACAACCAGAATCGGACTCTTTATTATTCCGTCTTTCATTTTACAAGTGAACGGCACGCATGCGGTAATAACCTCACAACTTGCGCAGAATTCTTAACCAAACTCACTAGTTTCAATTCTCTTGTCATAGACCAGATTATACCGGATCTAAAATAAAATTCCCGATATGCTTTCCTCTTCAATCTATACAAATCCTCTTCTTTTAAACCGTCAGGAATAAAATTTGGCCATGTATTTAAAATATTGCCCTTTGTGTATTCTTTCCAATAATCAACATGAAAATATCCTTCTTCCAGCGCTCGTTTATAAATCTCTGTCTCCGGCAATCCTATTGTAATTGTAAAACTCGCCCAATCTAAAGGTAAGGTTTTTGCCAAATTGATGGTTTTTAAAATAGATTCATATGTTTCCCCCGGGTAAGCAAGCATAAAATATCCTCTCAGTTTAAACCCGATTTTTTTTGCTTGCTTGACTTTCTCTTTTACATTCTTTAGACTGAATCCCTTATCCATTTTATCCAGAATTTTTTGATCACCCAGCTCAATTCCAAAATTCAGCCTATAGCAGCCTGCTCTTTTAAGTGATTGCAAAATCTCTTCATCCAACAGGTCAATCCTGGTTCTGACATCCCACATAAACTTTAATTTCTTTTTATTTATCAAGCTGCATATCCGAAGAACTCTTTTTTTTTCAACTGCAAACGTTTCATCAAAGATAATAATTTCTTTTATCCCGTATTTCTTTAAATAAATCTCTATTTCCTCGACTACATTCTCGGGGCTGCGGAAACGATATTTGCCTAAATATCCCTGGTAACAAAATTTACATTTAAAAGGACACCCGCGAGATGTAACTATTGTAAAAAACGGATGCTTGACAGTAAATGCAAAATATTTTCTATAAGGAAGCAAATCAATGGCAGGAAAAGGAATACTATCTAAATCTTCGATTTCTAACCGGGGGGGATTTACAGCTGTTTTGCCATTCTTTTTAAAAACGCATCCTTTTACATCATCTAAACCCTGCTTTTGTTTAATTCTCTCAAGTACTTCTAGAATTGTTTTCTCTCCTTCACCATAAATTCCAAAATCAATAACTTCATTAGCCAAAGAGAGAGCCGGATAGGCTGATACATGCGGACCCCCTACACCAATTAAAACATCTGCAAAATGCTGCTTCATTAAACTTGCAGTCCAGACAACATCCGGCCAGATTAATGTTGTAGCTGTAAAAAGAATAACATCCGGAACGTTCTTACCTAGTATTGTTTTAAGATTCGATATCTCTAAATCCAGAATCTCAACATTATATCCTGCATTCTTTAATATTGAAGCTATATATGCCAAACCTAAGGGGGGATAAATGCCCGTAATATTAGTTTCATGTAAAAACATGCTTCTGTTTTTTTTAACTCTTACCAATAGTATTTTCATTTCTGTTTAAGAGTTGGCGTTAAAATCACTAACATTAACGGTTCAAAATAGCATGCTAATAGTATGTTATATCTGCGTAAATTATTTTACCATAATTACAATATATTTTGTATGCCTAGATATTTACTATATACCTACTTTTATATTACTATCGTAATTATAACTTGTTAAATCCAAAAATTTCATATAGATTAGAATTATGAAGAAAGTTTCACTTCTATTGTTATTCTTGTCATTTATAACTATGATTTTTGGATACTTTCTAATGCAAAAATACATCTTGCCAACAATAATCTCAAAACTGGAAGAGAATATTGCTCAAAACACACCATTTAGAGTAAAGATGGCAAAACCGGTGTTTAGATTCATAGCGGTTACAATCCCGGAAATAGAAATAAACTATAACGGAACACCGTTTTTTATAAAAAACTTACAGTTAAACCCCAGCCTGTTTTCCATCCCGCAGAGAAAAATAGACATCAAGGGTAAAGGAATTATTTTCATAGGGGAAAACCTGTTAAATTTTGAAATCAAAAATTTTACATATAAACAAAAAACAAATGAATTAAAACTTCGGATTTATTTCCCCCCGGCTGAAGCGAATTTTTATGTTAATATGGCTGCTTATATAGGCGGCGTTGATTTAGAAGAATTAAAAAATGTATCTGGTAAAGCAACATTGCTTTTAAACTTTACAAAAATCAAGCAGCCTGAATTAGAACTGTTTTTTACAACCGAAGATATTTCTGCAAATTATAAAGGAAGCCGTTTTGATCTGCCTGTTTTAAAAACCACTTACCAGAAATCCGGCACCGTGCAAAAACTGGAAGCAACAGTCGAAAATTTTTCTATCCGGATGCCGAATATAGATCGCTATATTTTAAAACAATGTTCATTTAATTTAAAAAGCGATTTAAAAAAATTATCTCTTGATAAAATAAAGACAACTATAATGAATTCCGATTGGGAAGGGAGCCTGGAAATTTCTGACTTAAAAAATAATCCCACCGGTTCATTTAACCTAAAATCAGAACTATGTAATGCGACAGGTAAAATCAAACAGATAAAAAACACCCTTAACTTTAATGCCAATTTGTCTAAAGAAAAAACCAGCTTTGATCTTAAAGGCGCCTATAATTCAGAAAATCAAATGCTTAATGCATCAGGCAGCGGCAATACAGATATTAAAACACTGCTCTCCTTTATGAATATTACGAAAGGTTCTGTTTTAAACACTCTGGATGCTGATTTAAAAATCAGTGATTTAAAAATCAGCTATAATAAAATCGGCAATATTTTTTCAGGTTATATCGAATCTGATATCGGCCAACTTACAATAGACAAACACATATTTTCAGACAAAGGCAAACTGACAGTGAGTATCCAGAATAATAATTTAGAACTAAAAAATCTAACTTTGATAAACGGCTACGGCAATATTCAAAGTAAAGGAAATATCGCATTAAAGGAGCAAAAACCCTTCCAAGCTGAAATACATATCAATAATTACGAAGTAAAACACTTAACCCAGCCTTTTATTGAAAAAGATACCGGCAATGCATTATTTTCTGCCAACTGTTCAATACAAGGAAACATCAAAGAGCAGAATTCTATCCTGGGAGTTTGTAAATGGGCATTTACCCAGGGAAATATCGGACAATTAAAATTCCTCTCCCGGATAGCATCATTGATTAACAAACCGGAATTAGAAGAGATTTCGTTTAACAGTGGCGAAGGAACAATTACTTTCAAAGACAATATTTTTGATACCCCTGGTTCGGTTTTAATTTCTCCGCATCTAAATCTGTCCATTACAGGCACAATGCATACAAGAGGGGATTTAAATCTTACATTGACGACAAAATTCCCACAGGAAGAATCCGCTGCGGAAGACGATTCACTGTTTGGAAAGTTTGGAAAAATATTATCTGCCGGAATGGGCGAGCTTTTCCACAAGATTCAAATTACAGGCACTATCCAGAATCCTAAATATACTGTTGTACCTGCAGTAGACAAAATTCTTCAAAAAATATTTCAATAATACCAACAATGCAGATTAAGGCGCCAATGAGGCAGTCTTTCTTATAAGACAGATAAAAAATCCTTCCATCACATCTGTCGGGATAATACGCCTGCAATTTGCAATTTCCGAAGGGAAGGAGACATCATTCCATTCAGTGAGCCCTTTAAAAGAATTTTTGATGCCTAAATTTATTTTTTCTATCTTTAAACTGTGAGGAAATTTATTTAAAAGATAATTTATGACAAACTCGTTTTCTTCCGGGGAAAAAGTGCAGGTAGAATATACAAGTACGCCGCCGGGTTTTAAACATTTGAATGCAGTTACAAGCAGCCCTTTCTGTTTTTTTGCCATCCTCTTTACCTTAAGCTGATTCCAATATAAATACGTCTTCATCCGTAAGGCGGTAAATCTTCCCTCGGCCGTGCAGGGAGCATCCAATAAAACCTTATCAAATACTTCAAAATAATCTCTCCATACCCCCAAACTGTCCCTGTTATACGCTTCAACATTATTAACACCCTGCAGTCTCAAATTGGCTAACAATTTCTGGTATCTTACCTCGTCCTTCTCCAAAGCAATAATTTTGCCTTTGTTAGACATCAAAGATGCAATCTGCGTGGTTTTACTACCCGGAGCAGCGGCTAAATCCAGAACCAAATCCTCACAACAGGGCTGTAAAACCAATGCCGGAATCATGCTGGAAAGATTCTGGACATAAATCTTCCCGTTCCGGTAAAGATCTGTTTTAGCCAGGCCGTTTAAATCCGGGCTGACAAGCATAAAGGCATCCGGATACCAATTAACTTCTCTAACTTTTATATTATTTTTTCTGAATTCTCCTAAAGCATCCCGCCTTGAAATTTTAATCCGGTTGATTCTAAAAGTCGCAGCCTTTTTTATTCTGAAACTGCTATGAACCTGATTGAGAACGTTTGCAGGAAAGATACGGCTGATTTTGTCTAAAAATTTCGGCGGGATTTTTTTTAAATCTCTATGCATAACAATAATTCCTTTTTACAAATTCATTTTTTGGATACAAATTTATTGCCTCTAATATAGAACCTGAACGGATAATCCCTGGCGGACTGCGCATAGTCGATGTTCACTCTGGGAGCTGAGACTATTTTTGCCGGGGATATTTTCTCGCCTGATAAAAAATACAATTGGTTATTTTCAACGCTCTTTCCATAAAATTCCAGACTAATATCCAGCGCCTGCGCCATTTTGGAAGGGCCGTTGGTAAGATGCAGAAAATTAAATTTATTCATATTCCTGTTTTTCTTCAATATATCAACCCCTTCAACAGGCTCTGCAGACCTGATGAAAACAGCCTGAGGAACGTTTTTCTTATTGGCAACTACATTCAGGCAATAGTAAATGCCGTAAATCTTATAGACATAAAAAACCCCTCCGTCTTCATACATAACCTTATTCCTTTCCGTTAAACGCCCCTGATATGAATGGGATGCCTCATCATCAAGCCCCATATATGCTTCAGCTTCTACTATTTTCACGACAGCTTTACCTCGAGGCGTGATTCTTACTAAATATTTTCCCAGTATATTCTGAGCCAATTCAAGGGCTGATTTCCGGAAGAAACTCCGGTTGAGTTTTTTTATCATGATGTTAAAATACTGCTTATCGCTTGAGCTGCTTTTTGAGCTGTTACCTTCCTCATACATTCATATTTCAACCCGCAGGTAGTTTTATAACAAGGAATAGCACACTCTATATCCTCTTTTAACACAATAACCTTCCCCGCCGGACGGAAAGGCCCTGTTATATCAGGACTGGTAGGCCCGTAGATACCTACTGCAGGGGTAGAAAGTGCAGCTGCAATATGCAAAGGCGCAGTATCTGTCCCCGCAAAAACAGCGCTCAGTTTTATTAACGATATAAGTTCTCTTAAAGTCGTCCGGCCTGTTAAAATAAGCGGCTTGGAATCCGCAAGCCGGGAAATTGCTTCTGCTTCTTTCTTATCAGACTCTGTCCCTGATATTATCACATCTATATTATATCTGCCTTTAATTAAACCAATAAACTCCGCCCAGTATTCTAAAGGCCATTTCTTAGCCTGCCAATTGGCTCCGATATGCATTAGACAGAATTTTTTTATATTCTGCCGTTCTAAAAAACTGCGCATCGCTTTCAATTCTTCCTGCTCCAGGAATAAATCTAAACCCAAGCCGTCATCTTCTATCCCAAGGATTCCGGCAATATTGAAATAATATTCCGCTCTATGTATCCTGCCTCTTTGAGAAACAGCCTTATCCGTCAATAAAAACCCCCTGTATTTTTCATTATACCCAATCCTCTTTTCTATGCCCGATAAATAGGCGCAGAATCTTCTGGTAAAAGAGCGGTGCAAATGAATAGAGCAGTCAAATTGCCTGTGTTTTAATTTTTTAATCAAACCAAAATCACAATACGGAAATCTCCTTTCCCTCAAAGGGTCAAACAGGATTATCTCATCCAAATAGGGATTGTTTTTAAGCAGTTCTGCTGGGTTTTGAGGCAGTAAGGCTGCAATAAAAGCTCGCGGGAATTTTTTTCTGAGACAGCGGATTAAAAAAGCCGAAAACAGCACATCCCCTATCCAGTTTACATTAACTATCAGAATACGCATTTATTCATTCCTCATTTTTCTAATACCTTTTTGTAAACCTGATATGTTTTTTCCGCCATAAGTTTATAATCAAATTTTTCAATACCGGAGGCTGTGTTTTTAACCAGAAACTCTTTAAAACCGGAATCCTCCCTTATTTTCAACAGTGCTGCTGCCAAAGCAGACGAATTGCAAGGTTCAACCAAAACCCCATTATAATTATTCTTTATAATTTCCGGAATGCCGCCTGCAAAAGTTGCAACCACCGGCTTTTTCACCGCCAGAGCCTCGATAATAGAAATCCCCAGCCCTTCCACTATAGAAGAGTGAATGAAAATATCGGCTGCATCAAGAAGGGGGCGTATATCTTTTAAAAGCCCCAGCAGTTTGACTTTGGAATTTAAATTGAAGCTGTTAATCAGCTGTTTGATTCTTTCCTTTTCCCTGCCTTCTCCCGCTATCAGAAGAACCGCATCCTGATACTTCTGAGTAAATGTTTTAAATGCCCGAAGCAGATACTGAAAACCTTTAACATCTGATAACCGGGCTATAGCAGTAATTAAAAAACTGCCGCTCAAGTGCAGGTCTGACTTCATCTTCTCTTTATCGCCGCTAAAATTTCTGAACGAGTCTAAATCTATTCCGTTATAAACTACATCTACATCTTCAGATTTAATTTTAAAATCCGCAACTAAATGCTGCTTAACAAAACCGCTTACTGCAATAACCTCACTGCCCCAATAAGGAAAAATGCGGTTTTTAAGTTTCGGCTTATGATAACCGTGAATTGTAGAAACATACGGCAGGCCTGTTTTAACACTCATATAGCGGGATAATCTGCGCGTTATCCTGGTATTGGCATGAATAATATCTATACTTTTAAGGAGCGGCTTTAATTTACGGTAAGAAAAATACAGTTTCGGGCTTATTTCCGACTTGGTATTAAGCGGAATTTTAACATGTTCTGCTTTTAACAAACCCTCCATGTTCCCTCCCGAGGAAGCAACGGTAACATCTACCCCTATTTCGCCAAGTCCTCTGGAAAGATTTAAAATATAAGTGACAATACCGCCGGCATTAAAATGGTTGTTTAGAATTAAAACCTTCAAATTTATCACCTAGAATTTTTAATATTTTATCCTTAACTTCATCAACCAGCACCGAATCTATACAGGAGCTTGCTTTATTACATTCCGGCTTATAACAAGGCGTGCAATCCATTTCCTTCCAGATGAAATACACATCTTCTCCCGGGGGAAGGTGCCTTTTAGGGTCTGTAGGCCCGAAAATTGCCAGTACTGGAGTTTTAACAGCCGCAGCAATATGTAAAGGAGCACTGTCGGAAGTAAAAAATAGGTCGCATTTCTCTATCAACGCTATGAGTAAAGCCACATCTGTTTTTCCGGCTGCATTGATAGGTTTATTCCTGCAGGACTTTATAATCTTATCCGCACTCTCCTCATCTTCTTTAGTGCCTGTTATAAGGCATCTTATATTGTATGTCCCCAGTTCTTCAATCAATGCTGTTATCTTTTTCAACGGCCATCTCTTGGAACTCCATCTGCCGGAAGAGCCGATATTTATTCCCACCAGCGGCTGTTTCCTGCTCATCCAATGCCCCTGCAGGAAGTTTTTAACCCTCTCTCTCTGCTCTTCTTCTATCCAAAGTTCCAATTTCTTATCCACATCTCTTATCCCTAATTTTGAGAGCAAAACCATTTGATGCTCAACGGGGCCCAGCGCAGCATAAGGCAGCTTCTGTCTTCTGTTTAACAAAATTGCTAATTTACCGTTCATAAATCCGAACCTCTGATAGATACCCGCCAGATAGGCAACTAACCTGCTGAGCTTATTGTTCTGCAGGTCTATAGAAATTTCAGGCGCGATTTTCCTGACACTCTTTACGCAGCTTATCAACCCCCGGTATTTTAAATTGAAATCCGGATAAATTAACAGTTTGTCAATATAGGGACAGTTTTTGAAAACAGCTGCTGCATCGGATGAGGTTAAAAGAAAAATATGCGCCCCCGGAAATTTTGCCCTGACAGCCCGGATACCGGGGACAGAGAGAACAGCATCTCCTAAAGCACCGAATTTTATAATCAGAATCGACAAACCCGAACCTGCTTTTTTATACACCTCAACTATATGTTTATTCACCTCTTCCAGGCTATATAAAGTTTCTACACGCTCCCTGGCACGCAAAGCCATATCATCACAGAAAGGAATATTTTTAACCGCCTTAATCAGCGTTTGTGCTAAGCACTTTTCATCCTGAGGAGGAATGAGAAATCCAGTGCTATTGTTTTCTATAATTTCTGCATACCCGCCCAGATCCGCTGCTACAACCGGCACTCCTGCTGCCTGAGCTTCTATAATAACCCTTCCGAAAGATTCCGGAATTCTGGAAGGCTGAACGAGTATGTTTATCTTTTTCAAAAGGTCCGGAATGTCATACCGAACTCCCATAAAATCCACGGTATTTTCAAGCCCGTATCTCTTAACCAGTATCTCCAATTCTCTAAGATATTCCTCCTTACCGGGAGAAGGAGCACCTATTATCCAGGCCCGGGAGAACGGCTTGACCCTTAACAACCCGCGGAATGCTTTGATGAATTCAGGATGCCCCTTAATCGGAGAAAGCCTGGCAATAATAGCAACCACAGGATGCTTCCAGTCTTTTTCAGAAGGCAGTATAAATTCATATTCGCTTAAGTTCACTCCCCGGGGTATAATTTGAATTCTATCCAGCGGAACTTTAAAATCTTCCGTCATATGTTTGGCTATGACTTTACTCGGGCAAATTACAAATTTTCCTGCTGCCATTATTCTGCTAAAAATATGCCTGCTGTAATAGCCGTGGGCTGTAGTAATAAAAGAAGGACTGAACTGCAGGAATTTTGCAATATTTATATCCTTCATGTATTTGCAAAAAGCAAGGTACCCTAAAATCGCAGGCACACGGGAACGGGCATGTAAAATGTCAACCTGCTCTTTCTTTAAAATTCTTAAGATCTTAGGCACAAGTAAAATCGAAAACAAAGATTTCCTATGCACCGGCAATTTGTAATGCTTGATTCCAAACTCCTGTAAATCTCTTTCCAGCTTGCCGCCGTTGGAAACAACAATCGGGTAATGCCCCTTAAGCGCCAGGTATTTGGCTAACTCAACAGTCCCTTTTTCAACCCCTCCCAGATTCAATTCCGGCAAAATCTGTAATATTCTCATATGACTCCAGCTAAGGATTTTCTGATATTGCCTTTATTATCTAAATACGCTTCCTTACGTTCCCCGCTTAAAGAAAAACCTTTGTCCAAATCATCTGCGGTTATTATTTCGATTAAACCTTCCTGGGATAACTGGTTAATGAATCTTTCATTTTTAAAAGCACCAGCCCCGGATTTAAAAACATATACTTTCCTTCCCCAGCTAAGAGCTTCCGATATCATGGAGATACTGTCGGATGTTGCAATAACAATATCAGCCGTAGAAAGTATAGCATCGAAAGAACCATCGGGATTGCTTTCATTGGCTATAACCAGAAGCCGGCAATACGCTTTTTCGGCGAGATAGTTTTTAATCAAAGCCGCAGCATCATCCGGGGTTCTGCGGGAAGTAGTAACTAAAAGATTTATGTCCTCTTTTTTAGCCCCGGCATCTATATAAGCAAACAGCCTCTTAATCGAACCCGCCTTCATTTTATACGCTTTGGAACTTCCGCCTATCAAAACGCCTATCTTTAATGCATTGCATTCCAGTTTAATACCTGCCGCAGACTTAAAAGATTCTGCTTTATCCGCATCTTTTGTAGAAAGAGCCCCTTTATATAAAACCACATTCCTGCCTCGCAGAGAATCATGCTGGGGTAAAAATATCAAACGGAATTTATTTTTATACAAACCGGGGTTAAAAATATTTATATTGACCGCCCTGTTTTCATATTTCAATATTACATTTAACGGTAATAAAGACGAACCAGTACTTATAATATAATCATACTTGTGATATGAGAGTTTTCTGTAACTTTCGTTAT
>CAZLTA010000015.1:10104-13381 GCA_964562345.1 uncultured Planctomycetia bacterium | reverse complement strand
TCGGATTATCAACTTTCTCACTATTTGAAGTGATTATGAAATCTTTAATCCCTATGGAAATTACCCGCCGGCTGCGGTTATATTGATAGGAAGAGGCTGGCTTATGTATACACTTTTTGCCGCCCTCATTATGGCAATGCTCCCTTGGAAGAAAGAGATACTTTCTGATGCCGAATAAACAATATGAGGAATATTAAGCTCATCCTTGAGTATGACGGGACCAATTTTATCGGCTGGCAGAGACAGAAGAAAGGCGTGAGTATTCAGGGCGAGGTTGAGAGAGTTTTAGAAAAAATATTGAACCATAAAATTAATTTAACCTCTTCCGGGAGGACAGATGCGGGGGTGCATGCTAAGGAACAGGCTGCCAATTTTAAAACCTTCAGTTTGATACCTGCGCTTAAGATTAAGAAAGCATTAAATTCACTGCTGTCTCAGGATATCAGGATTGATAAAATAGAGGATACCAGCCTGGATTTTAACGCCCGGTTCTGTGTAAAAAGAAAAATTTATAAATATTATATTTATTCCGGGGAGTATGTATCACCGTTTATGTTTAGATATGTCTGGCATCTGCCGTATAAGCTGAATTATCCTGTTATGTTAAAGGAAGTAAAATCTCTTTTGGGTAAGCATGATTTTATAAAATTCCAGGCTAAAGGCAGTACTGTAAAAAATACACGCAGACATATATACAGAGCGGATTTAAAGAAGAAAGGATGTCTATATGAATTTAAGATAGAGGGTGATGGTTTTTTATATAAAATGGTTAGGTTGATTGTAGGTACTCTGGCTGAAGTGGGAAGAGGTAAGTTTGAGGAAGGAAGAATTGAACTTTTGCTTCGCAGGATAAAGGGCGTTAAAAGAGGTCCTGCTGCTCCGCCTGAAGGCCTTTTTTTATGGAAAGCGGTATATTGAAGAAGACAAGTGCACGCAAATTGCAGAACTTTCTTAAAATACTAGGCCCGGATTATTATCGGGAAGGCCTGCACTATTATAAATTGCTGGAATACCCTTTGGTAATAAACGGGATGAATCTCAAAAGAGATTCCCGTGTTCTTGATATCGGCAGCGGCAGGAGCTTTTTGCCTCTTTATTTCGCTCATCAGGGAATTGAGACCTGGATTGTTGATAATGGGGAGTTTTATCCTGATTTTGCTGACTTTTATTCCAGAGTATTAAAACAGAGGCTGCCTTTGGGAGAAGATTTTTTAAATATTATTCAGGAAGATTTTCTCAATGTAGATTTACCTACGGATTATTATGACAATATCATTGCTGTATCTAGTCTGGAGCATTTCCCTGACTCCGGTGATATTAAGGCAGTTATGAGGATAAGCTCTCTTTTAAAAAAAGGGGGTAGATTTATTGTAACCGTACCTTTTTCTCAAGCGGGGACTAAAGAAAGGGTTTTAAGTGAAAATAACATAACTTATTTTCAGCGTGATTATTCACTTGATTGTTTATATAAAAGGATAATAGAGCTTTCTAATTTGCAATTAAAGTATTATATTATAATCGGTGAAAGAAATCCTTATTGGGGCGGGGTTTTCTTCTTTAGAAAGCCTCTTGCTAAGTTTCACTCCTTCTGGATAAAATTTTTAGCTAACTTTTTCTGGAGAGTTTATTATCAAGGTAAATCGAGGAAGTTAAAACAGTTTAAATATCCTGGTGTTGCTATTATAGTGTTTGAGAAACAATGAAGACAGAAAAAATTTCAATAGTTATACCTGCTTTTAACGAAGAGGAAAGTCTTCCTTTTCTGCTGGATGAAATCGGCGGCCTGTTTAAAAACCTGCCGTATAAATATGAGGTGATAGTTGTGGATGACGGAAGTTATGATTCTACATGGGGTGTCATTCTCAATTTTTCTAAAAATTTTAACAAAAATATTAAAGGCGTGCGGTTGATGAAAAATTATGGGCAGACAGCGGCAATTCAGGCGGGTTTTAAGGAATCTTGCGGTGATGTTATAGCCGTTATGGATGCCGACGGCCAAAATGACCCCCGGGATATTCCCCGTTTAATAGTTGAAATTGAAAAGGGTTATGATGTTATCAGCGGCTGGAGGTATAAGAGAAAAGATTCTTTTTTAAGAGTAGCTGCTTCCTGGATGGGTAATTTTTTGGTCAGGAGAATCAGTGGGCTTAAATTGCATGATATTGGGTGCAGTCTTAAGGCATACAGGAGAGAGTGGGTTAATGATGTAAAGATTTTAGGTGAAATGCATAGAATATTATTAGCTTATCTGGCTGAGAGAGGAGCGCAGGTTAGTGAGTTGAAAGTCAATCATAGAAAAAGGATGAAGGGTAAATCTAAATACGGGATGGGCAGGGTGGTAAAACTTATTATGGATTTAATCCTATATAGGTTTTTTGTCAGTTTTATTTCCAAACCAATTTATATATTCGGAGGGCTGGGTTTTTTTAGTATGCTTTTGTCTCTATTGCTGGCTTTATTTGTGATTTATAGAAAGATTGTATTCCACGGGGCGTGGATTAGCCCTTTATTTTTCATTTCTGTAACGTTTCTTACAGTGGGTATTCTTTTTATAATGTTAGGCATACTGGCTGAACTTCTTGTTCGGATATATTATCAGAGCAAATATGAGTTTCCTTATCAAATAAGAGAAAAAGTAAATTCCTGAATAATGTGCGGTATATTGGGTATAACGGGGCAGGATTTTAAAAAGGATAGGGAAAAATTCGAGGGGTCTCTTGATTTGTTATTCCATCGCGGGCCTGATGAAAGAGGGAGTTTTTACGGCGGGGATTTTATATTCGGCTGCCAGCGTCTTAAAATAATAGGCCTTGAAGATGGGAAGCAGCCTATTTCCAGCGAAAACGAAGAGATATGGATAGTATTTAATGGTGAAATATACAATTATTTAGAGTTGAAAGCCGATTTAGAAACCAAAGGCCATAGTTTTAAATCGGATACAGATACCGAAGTGATTTTACATCTTTACGAGGAAAAAGGCATGGGGTGTCTTGAGTATCTTGAAGGTATGTTTGCATTTGCAATATATGATAGAAGGAAAAAGAAATGTTTCCTGGTGAGGGACAGGTTTGGAATAAAGCCGCTTTTTTACTGGACTGACGGGAAAAAGTTGATTTTTTCCTCTGAAATAAAGCCTATTTTAAAAATTCTGGGACATAAACCAGTTTTAAATCATGATGCTTTAAATTTTTATTTCTGGCTGGATTATATACCTGCTCCCTATACTATATATCAGGGTATCAGTTCTCTTTTACCCAGTCATTATCTGGTTTTTTCT
>CAZLTA010000015.1:0-10004 GCA_964562345.1 uncultured Planctomycetia bacterium | reverse complement strand
TTTGATGAATCTAAATATGCAGATATTGTTGCTAAACAGTTTAATACAGAACATAAATTCAGAAGATTTTCATCCTCGGATTGTGTCCGGATGTTAGAAAATGTTGCTGCTAAAATGGAACAGCCGTTTGCCGACCATTCAATATTGCCGGCATATTTATTATCAGAGTTTTCTTCCTCTTATCTTAAAGTGGTTCTTGCAGGAGATGGAGGTGATGAGGTTTTTTTGGGATATCAAACATATATCGCTCATAAGTTATTCAACTGGTATAAAAATATACCTCAAAATCTTCAAAGGAGAGTTTTCAAAATCATGCTTATGTTTCTGCCCAGGTCTGACCGTTACTTCAGCCTGAGTTTTTGCCTGGAGAGATTGTTAAGGTCTCAAAGCAGGCAGGATATTGTAAGGCATATTCACTGGATGGAAAGCTTCGGCGAAGAAAGGAGAATTTTACTCGGCTCGGCCTATAGAAATGTTGAAGAACAATATTTGGGATTTATTCAAGACAGCTTTATTACATCAGGCGATTTTATGAGCCGGATTCAGCAATTTGATATTTTTACATATCTCAGTAATGATATCTTGCATAAAAGCGACTTTGCCGGTATGAGAAATTCACAGGAGATAAGGGTTCCGTTTTTAGACCCAAAGGTAGTTGAACTGGGGTTGTCTTTGCCTTACAGGTTAAAGTTGAAAGGATTAAGAAAAACAAAATATGTTTTGAGGTCTGCTTACCGTAATATTTTGCCGCGTGATATATTGGTGAGAAAAAAAATGGGATTTAGTTTACCTGTTTCAAGCTTATTCAGGAAAGAGCTGAAAGATATTTTATTATCTTTTATTGAAGATAAAGATACAGCGGCTTTTTTAAATGCAGGTTATATAAAAAAAATGTTGGATGAGCATTTGAAATATAAAGCAAACAATCGTAAAATGCTCTGGAATGTTTTGATTTTTCTTATCTGGTGTAAAAACAATGAAATTAGATAGATTTTTCATATTGTTATTAGTGTTTTTTTTAATTTATTCTGCTGCAATCAGTTTTATCATTGAAAATAATAAAACCCTGCCTACGGTAGATGCTCCTAATCATGCTATGTTCTGCCTGCAGTTTTATGAACAAACTGAGGGGTTGTTTAAAAATGCAAATATTTGTTTTTTGGAAAAGATGCGGCGGTTTAAAAATGTGTTTGCAGAGGGAATTATCTATTGGCCGAAGTTTGTATATTTGACATCTCTTCCCCTGATGTATTTTTTAAAACCAACGCTTGATGCCATGAAATTTACAAATATTTTTTACCTGTTTTTATTAATGGTCTTCAGCTATCTTTTGACATTAAAACTGGGTGGAAGAAAAAATGAGGGGTTTTTGGCTGCGATTTTAATACCTCTTTATCCTTTTGTTTTTAAATCTATTCCAAGCTACGGGCTGGATTTTCCTCTTACTACAATTGTAGTTGTGTTTTTATATTTTTTGTTAAAAACTGAAGGATTTAAAAATATGTTTTATTCTGTACTTTCGGGTTTGATCTTAGGAATAGCTTCTCTTATTAAAGGGCAGTTTTTTTTGTTTATTTTAGTTCCTCTGACAGTTTATTTCTTGGATTCTGTTATAAAGGAGATTAGAGGAAGGAAAGGGTTGATATCCATATTCGCAATATTTGTTAACTTAGCGCTTTTTATTATCTTCTCTTTTCAGATAGGCAGTTTATGGTGGAGAGGAAAATTTAATGAAATTTCAAGTGCTTTTCAGGAGCATGTTGGTTCTAAAAACAAATATTTAGAGTCTTTCCCTTGCGAGGTTTACAGCAGCTTGAGTTATTATTTATTTTACTTCAAATATTTATTTTTGGGAGGGCTGAAGCCTTTATTGACAATTGTTACAGGCATGTTTTTCTTAAGGTATATTTTGGTTTTTAAAGGTTGGGGAAAGAAGCTTTTATTGATTTGGATATTGATACCATTTATCCTTTTTTCGGTTTTTTTTAAAGTCCATCAGCTAAGATTTATAATGCCGATTATGCCTGCAGTAGGAATAATTACAGTTTTGGGAACAAGGTTCCGGAAGAATATTCTGACATTTAGTGTAAGGTTTGTAATATTATTTTTAGCTTGCCTTCAATTATTTGTGTTATTTACTGGTTCCAATAAAAGATATTTATGCAGTTTGTTTGGTTTTGGCGGAGATTTTATATTGAAAAAAGAAAGTTTAAATTCAAGGATGGCTGAAGATTTTATCAATGAGTTTAAAAGGTATCTTCCAAAAGATTCCTATAAAATTATAATAATGAGATTTGTGGATGTAGAGGATGGTCCTGTGGGATTGCAATTTTGGCTGGAAAGCAAAGGTTATCAGGAAGGATATAGGCTAATGACGCATGATTTATTCGACCAGTGGAATTCGGTATATAGCTGGCTGAGTGAGGAAGGTGAATATGTAATATTATTTGTGTGGGATGAAAAATTCAATTTTAATAATAAAGATCTCTGGGGCAAAAGTGAGATATTAAAGATGGGCCGCAGATGCTTGGCTTGTTTCGAGGAATTTAGAGACAGTACCCGGGTAAAGAAAATATTGGATGAAATCCTGCCTGTTGTCAAAAGAGATGCTGTTTACATTTCAGGCTTTAGCTGTAAAGATTACTATAATTGTGAAATTTATAAATATAGCAATGTTTGGAAATCTTATTGAAGCGTCCCATCATGATGCAGTACTTGTAATGGTCCCTACCTGGTATCCCTGGATGCCTCCCATGGGATTGGCATATGTGGCTGCTTATTTAAGGCATAGAGGGTATCATCCTTTAGTATATGATTTTAACGCCAAGCTTTATAACTCTGCTTCTGAAGAAGGGAAGAAGTTCTGGGATATAAGCACAATAAGTGAGTTCCCTTTACCTGAAGTAGTCAAGAATTTAAACGAGATATTTTCAGAAGAAATAAATAAATTAGCTGAAATTCTATCACAAAGGCCGGAATCTATTATTGGATTTTCAACCAATTTTTTAAGTATTCACATTGCAGGTTCTATTGCTCAGAAGATTAAGGATAAAAACCCCCGGAAGTTGATAGTTTTTGGAGGGCCTGGTTGTTTCTGGGAATATGACAGAGCTGCAGTTTCTTCAGGGGGAGTAGATGTGTTTGTAATAGGTGAAGGGGAACTGCCTTTCTATGAAGTAGTGGATAACTATCATAAAGGTTTTGATTTATCGGACATAAAAGGCCTTGTAATATGTAAAGATGGAAATTTAAAAGATAATACCCCAGCCAATCCTATCTTAGATTTAGATAAAATTCCATTTCCCACGTTTAAAGATTTAGATTTAGATGATTATGGTTTTGGCAAGAAACAATCCCGGACATTGCCGATAGGTGTAAGCAGAGGATGTATATCAAAGTGTACTTTTTGCATAGACCATATGATGTGCAAACCTTTCAGAATGAGAAATCCCGAAAATGTGGTCAGGGAAATAGAATATCATATTTCTGTCAATAATATCGGGAATTTTTCTTTCAACGATTTGCTTTGTAATGGCGATCTTAGAAAACTTGAGAAGCTATGCGGCCTTATTATAGAGAAGAATTTAAAAATTCAATGGGGAAGTTATGCTATAGCAAGGGGGGATATGAGTATAGCCCTTTTAAAGAAAATGAAGCAGGCAGGATGCACTACTATTTGTTACGGGATTGAAAGCGGTTCGGATAAGATTTTAAAAATAATGAGTAAGCTTTATAACTCATCTGATGCTGAGAGGACATTGCGTTTGACATATAAAGCAGGGATGAAAGCAACATTTAATATAATTGTAGGTTATCCGGGTGAAGGCAGGAGAGAGTTTAAGGAAACACTCAATTTTGTCAAAAAAAACAGAAAGTATACAAATAGTATAATAAATGTATCTACGCTTTTTATCAATCCTACCTCACAGTTGGGAACTAATCCCGGGAAATTCAACCTCTATTTCCCCAAACATCCTACAGCGTTTAAGGCCTTAGCACTGAAAAAACTTTTTATTCCGCATTACTATAAAATATTTGGGGTAAATAAGCCTGTATTAGAATTACAAGGTATTGATATTTCCAATTTCGTGGATAACCGGGGAAATACAAAACCAGAAAGATTAAGAAGGCTGGTGAAAACTCTTAAAATTATCCAGAAGTTAAATTTGACCAAAGATGACCCGATTGTGAATGTTTATCCGACGAAGAGCAAAAGGGTTAAAAACGCCATCCAGAATATTAAAGAACGCTGGACTATTAACTCGGGAGATGTGTCTTTAAAATGCAATTATTTGGGTTTTGCTGTGATTTCTTATAAAAACAGGATTATAACCTCCGGCCCGGGTTTGAATGCAGCTTTCAGAATAAGAGATGAATGGCGGGATACTTCCTGCTATCTTTGGGATATTAAGAAAAGTAAGCCCAATGTTTTAAAAGTTTTTATTGTTATGAACGATGTAAAAATAAGGCAGGCATGGACTTTAAAATTTAATAAATCGGGATTGTTTTGGAAAATCAACGGATTTTTTGAAGAAAAAAACAATTTGCCTTGTGAAATTAAATTAGGATTACAGCTTTCAACTATGTATAAATACTGGCTATCTCATCGATATAGAGGGGAATTCCCTGAGCTTGGTGAGGAATGGAGGAGTTTAGAATTTAAGAATTCAGGAGAAGTTTCTGCTTTTGCCGGTAAAGATAAAGAAAATGATATTTGTGATATTATCGTGAATAAGGTAAAAAGCTCAGAACATTTTTCCCTGCAGCTGGAAAATTCTTTTAAGCGGTATGATTTTAGGTTTTTAGCGTTTAAAAACCTGAATTTCAAAATTTATAATAAGAACAAATTTAATATTTCTTTATTTGTGAAATTTAAGAAAAAAGGCAATGATATAGCAGAACAATTATCTCCAGCAGCCGGGGATTTTTATCCTCCTGAAAAATGGTCTTCAAATGATTTGAGGATTGATAAGTTATACGTTAAAAAGAGCAATGGGTTTAGCCTTAAGGTGCAAAGAGATA
Source organism: uncultured Planctomycetia bacterium (assembly GCA_964562345.1). GTDB lineage: Bacteria > Omnitrophota > Gorgyraeia > Kaelpiales > Kaelpiaceae > Saelkia. The sequence goes on along the minus strand of CAZLTA010000015.1, from coordinate 4,982 downwards.
TCAAGTTATATTATAAAGAGAAGGAATTGACTTCTCTTTACGGCGGCAATGTTTCTTTACGCATCAATGGCGAAACTTTTGATACAACGGATGCTGATTGGGAGATATCGGATAGAGGCAGGTTTATACGCTGCAAAATAATGTGGAATGATTTATCTTTAATATTGTTCTGGGATATGCGTTTGGATGAAAATATAATGTCTTGGAATTTTAAAATTAATACCCAAAAGAAATTAAAACTGGACCGGATTCAATTCGGTATTGTTTTAAACAATGATTATGTTAACTGGCAGGCCGGTATGTTTAGAGGTATGCTGACTCAAATATCAGCAGATAAAAAATTGCTGATACCTTTGAGGAAACTCAAAGACGATAAAATATATATAGAATCTCTCAATGGATATCTGCCTTCGGTTGCTTGCTCTAAGCCGAAAAGAAGAGGTTTTTTTCAAATAGGAATTAATGATTTAAATTCCGGGGGAGGAAAATTCCTCAATATTGTTATAGAAAATGTAGATCTCAATAGTGGTAAGCAATTAAAATTTAAATCTCGATTTGAGTTCGGGATATAAGAAAAAAGCTTTATTTTATTAAAAGAACAGGTAAATGATAGAAGGATTTATCAGAATATGTAATTCGTTTTTCAAATGGAACAGAAGATATATACTTAAGCTTTATGGTATATGAGCAGGTGTGTTTTTATCAGTTCATTAAGTATTAAATCGGATTGAATTTTTCTCTTAGCTGTGCTTAAATTAACCATGCGCCTGTGGCTCAATTGGATAGAGCGGCTGGCTACGGACCAGTAGATTGGGGGTTCGAGTCCCTCCAGGCGTATTTTCCGGTTACAATATATTTCTGTTAGATAAGTTCAAACGATTGATTGAGAATGGATGACAAATTTTATATGCAGGAGGCTCTAAAAGAAGCTTTTAAGGCTCTTGAAGAAGACGAGGTTCCGGTAGGTTCAATTATTGTATATGAGAATAAGATAATTGCCCGTTCTTATAACCAGGTCAGGCGCCTCAAAGACCCCACAGCTCATGCAGAAATTTTAGCAATTACCCAGGCTTGCAGTTTTTTGAATTATGAGAGATTGAACGGCTGTAAAATGTATGTTACAATTGAACCGTGTATAATGTGTGCCGGAGCTTTGATTTTATCCAGGGTGGATAAGTTAATATACGGAGCTTCCGATAATAGGCAAGGGGCATTTGGTTCTCTGTTTGACATTACAAAATATAAGAATACTCAGCATAAGATAAAGGTGAAAAGCGGTTTTTTAAAGGAAGAATGCGCTTCTTTAATTCAGGAATTTTTCAAAGAAAAGAGGTCGTTGCTTCAATAAGTTAATTTTGATCGGATTTATTTAGGTGGAGAGGTGGCTGAGTGGCCGAAAGCAGCCGCCTGCTAAGCGGTTGACCTTCTAACAGGGGGTCCCCGGGTTCAAATCCCGGCCTCTCCGTTTAAATAGATCGTCAATAGTTTGCGGAGTTGTAAAAGGATGCAGGTTGGGTTCTGACAATTCGACTAGCTGGTTTGTCTGCGTTTTCCACTAGAAAAACCAGAGTCTCATTGAAATCCCGGCCTCTCCGTTTAAATGAGGCCACAACTTATGGAGTTAGTCAATGTGGTATACATAGTTGTATGGTCCAATTTAATTCGAAGTGTGCGCAGAAATTTCGAAGGAAATTTCAAGGGGTTACACGAGAAGCTGCAAAGCTAATTTAATATTTCTGATTTTCTCAACTTGGCAGTTGGGACAAATTGCAGATTTCAAGAGGTGTATATGAGCTATTTGATTATTGCCAGAAAATGGAGGCCGCAAAGATTCGAGGATATAATCGGCCAGGAACATATTGTTAAGGTTTTACAGAATGCTATTAAATTAGACAGGGTAGCACATGCTTATCTTTTTGCAGGCCCCAGAGGAATAGGAAAGACGACGACAGCCCGCGTACTGGCTAAAGCGCTTAATTGTGTTAAGGAATCCACCCCTGCTCCTTGCCTGAAATGCATAAATTGTGAAGAGATAACTAAAGGCAGCAGTTTAGATGTTTTAGAAATTGACGGAGCATCTAACAGAGGAATTGAACAGGTCCGTGATTTAAGAGAAAATGCAAAGCTTAAACCTGCTCAGTCAAGGTTTAAAATTTATATCATTGATGAAGTTCATATGCTCACAGAACCTGCATTTAATGCGTTACTTAAAATACTTGAAGAGCCGCCTGAGCATGTAAAATTTATTTTCGCTACCACTCAGCCTAATAAAGTTCCTGCGACCATTTTATCACGATGCCAGAAATTTGATTTTAAGCCGCTGCCGGTTCCAATCATTGAAGAAAAGCTGTCTCAGATTTTAAAAGAGGAAAAAATAGAATTTCAGCAGGAAGCTGTTTCAGTAATCGCTAAAGCGGCAGACGGAAGTTTAAGGGATGCAGAATCTCTCTTGGACCAGTTTATCTGTGTAAGTCAAAATGCCAGTATAGATATTGAAGTAGTGAATAAATTCTTGGGAACAATTAACGTAGATATTTTGCATCAATTTGTTCAGACATTGATAGAATCTGATGCCAGAAATTCACTTTTGATATTAGAAAAATTGGTTTCAGAAGGCAAAGATGTTTCAAATATCGTAGAAAGCCTAATCAGGCATTTCAGGTTTATCATGCTTGTTAAAATTCTGCACCCCGATGAAATTTCTATTTTATCCGGGGATAATTTGGATGAAATAGAGCAGCAGGGAAGGCAGTTGAGTAAAGAGGAAATTCTTTTTATACTGGATCTTCTTACGGATATTCAGAGTAAGCTGCGGTATTCTTTTTCACCCCGTGTTTTAATAGAATTGGGAATTTTAAAAATATGCAGCAGAGTTAAATATCAAATTTTAATTTCCTCAGCTAACGAAGACGAGAAGAAATCTGATGAGCTGCCTGAAATCAATGCCGAGGTTAAACAGGCTATAAAGGCTCCGGAAGTAAATAGAAGTGAAATAGTGGAACCGAAGGTCAACGAGGAATTGGATAAAAAAGAATCTCAGAATTTGATTCAGGAGGCAAGACGGATATGGCCTGAAATCGTTGATACCCTGAAGCAGAAGAAAATGTCTCTGGCATCCTGTCTTTTGAATGCGAAAGTAGCGGCTCTTGAAAACGATATTCTTATACTTGAAGTTAATACTGATTCCAACCTGCATTCTGAAATATTGGAAGATAGAGATAATAGGAAACTTATAGAAGATTTATTGTGCGATAAGTTAGCAAGGAAAATAGGGGTGAAATGTCAAACGAATCAACGCGCCCATTCAGAGAAAAAAAGCAGGGTCCAGGAAATTTTAAATAATCCAAAGCTTAAAAAAATATCCATGATGCTTAATGCCAAAGTTCTTAAAGTGATACCTGAAAATGAAAATGGAATTACTTGATAGATTAATTGACTGTTTTTTAAAATTTCCAGGCGTGGGCAGGAAAACTGCAGAACGTTTTTCTTTTCATATTTTAAATTTAGAAGCAGAAAAAGCGCATGATTTAATAACTTCAATTCAGGAGGTTAAAAATAAAATAAGAAATTGCAAGATATGTAACAATCTGACTGAGGATGAAATCTGTGATATATGCCAGAATGACAGCAGAGACAGCTCAGTTATATGCGTTATAGAAGAGCCCAAAGATTTAATTGCTATTGAGAAAACCGGTTACTATAGGGGCAGATACTTTATACTTTTAGGGGCTCTTTCTCCTCTGGATGGGATAGGCATAGAGGATGTGAAAATCGAGGAGCTTATTAGCCATATTAAAGCTCATCCCGAGATTAAAGAGATAATTATTTCTACAGATGCAGATGCGGAGGGTGAAGCTACAGCACACTACCTTATTGAGGTGCTTAAACCGTTGGGAAGAAAAGTTACCCGAATAGGTTTAGGACTTCCTGTAGGAGCAGATTTGGAATTTATAGATAGGAATACTTTAGAGCAAGCTCTTAAGGGAAGAAGAGAAGTTTAGAAATGATTCTATTTTAATATCCATACGTTTTTAGTTGTCATTCCTTTCTGTTTCCTGTTGTTTCTTCGGTTTCTCAAAATGATTTTTCCCCTGAAATTTTAATAAAAGTTACACCTGATATGTAAATTATTGTTGCTATTTTATATATATCCCGGAAATTCATCGATTTTCCCTTTATTTTGAGGCTAAAAAAATTATATTTTTTAATATTTATCTGGCATGAAAATTGAATGTTATATGGCGAGAACAAAGGAGGTAAAAGAAATGAAAGTAAAATTTTACAAGATTCAGAAGAAGAGGCTGGGCGGCGAGGATATAGTGGTTATTTATACCAAAGGAGCTTTTAGCGGTGCGCTGGAAATCAAGAATAACGAGTTGTCTTTCAGCGGCAAGAAAGATGAAGAGCTTCTGGATATTCTGTTTCGGCCCTACCATATGGCTTTGGCTGGTGCCAAGAGGAAAAGAGCACGTGATAGATTGCTTTTGCCCGGTACTCCCCAGCATCTGGAGGCAGTCAGAAGAAGCTGCTGGAACCATGGTTATGTGGCTGAGATGGAGGAGAGTTGAAAATGCATAGTATAATATTTACAAAGGATACTTTGCCGAAACGCGATGTAAGAGAGATTAGAGTTACTGAAAAAGTCAATAAAGAAGGCGTTTCCGTTTATTCCCGCAGAAGAAGTTGTTATAAAATAATAGATAATGAGGGGAAGATTCCGGTATATGAAACCAGCATAAAACCGGAAATGTATATTTACAAGAATATTCAGGATAACAGGAAATTTTTCCGCTGGAAAGTTGTAGGGGTTGTAAAATTACCTCAGGGTAGAAATGGGGCTTCTCTTTTAGCTTATGAGCATTCTTTCTGGATGTTTATTAAAGATCAACCGTTCTAATTGATCGATATATCCCGGTTTTAATATCCTTTTTATTGAATTTGATATTTATCATATTCTAACGTATAATAATTCTAAAATTGCG
>CAZLTA010000014.1:0-13854 GCA_964562345.1 uncultured Planctomycetia bacterium | reverse complement strand
TAAAGGACGCTTCGCAGCCCTAAAGGACGCCCTGCGGGCAGCCCGCATTGTTGCTATTTTGTAATCTTATAAAATAAGCGGGATAAATTACTATAGCCTGACTACATCCTGATCGTAATAAAGGGAAAGGAAGAGAAGCATATAATCCCTGAGATGACGGGTTAGAAGAAAGTTGTTTTTTACATTCTCCCGTCCATTTTCACCCAGCCTGCTTGCGTATTCAGGGTTATTCAGAAGCTGCTTAACAGCAAATGCCGCCCCTTCAACAGAATGACAAAGCAAGCCTGAATATTTATGTTTTATCTGTAAGGGAATGCCTCCAACGTCGGAAGCAACTACCGGCTTTGACTTCCAAAGCGCTTCAGTAACAGTGAGCCCGAATCCTTCCCGTAAGGATTTCTGCATTATTACCGTAGATGCACGCTGTAAGGCATTAACTTCAATCTCATTATGGTGCATACTTATTACATGGATATCAGAGTCTTCCGATGCTCTGTCTTTAACCTCTTCATACACTTTTAGGCCTTCAGGGTCATCGGCTGCAGTTCCGCCTGCTAAAACAAGCTGGCAGTCAATATACCGCTTAACCAGTTTGTAAGATTCTATTACGCCGATAGGGTCCTTCAGCCTGTCAAACCGGGAAATTTGAGTTACAATAGGCTTGTCAGGAATAAGACCGTATTTTTCTAACACCTGGTTTACAACTGAGGATGAGATTTCTCTGTTTTTGTCACTCAACGGGTCTATGGAAGGAGGAATTAAAAACTGCCTGATAGGAAGTTTATGAGAAAAAGCCGGGGCGGAAAATACAGCAGCATCATAATCGAATATAAAATCTTTTAAAAAATCCCAAACCTTTAGATTAGGGCTTGAAACATCCACATGGCACCTGAAAATCCACTTGTTTTTTGTGCGCCTCTTTATTAATACAGCAGGCTGGGGGTCATGAATAAGAACTATATCGCCATAAATATCCATCTCCTCAATATTGCGCCAGCTGGTCTCAAGAAATATTTCAAAATCTTTCTCGGTTATCTCTATTTTACTACCATGCAAAGCATTGTGGATTTTCTTTGTAACATCAAAAAAATCCATCCCCCCTTTTATTACATCCCAATTTATATCAACATTCAGCTCTTTTAACAGAGGGACCATTCTGTTTAATATTTCGGCAACCCCACCGCCGATTGCAGTAGAATTGATGGTTTGAATAGTTTTACCTTTAAGCTTGGCAGAGAGAAGTTTTAATTCCTCTATTACCGATAAGCCGACAATTTTCTGATAATCTTTTAACTTAATCATTTTTTAATAATTTTGCTTCTATAAGAGATATTATTCTGCACCTCAACCCCTCCATAGTAAAAGAATAGGGGTCCATTTTTGCAACCTTATCTGCCAGCTCTTTATCATTGAGTACGGCATCAAACCAGGAAGAAAAATCATTGCTGCCTTTTTCAAGCCTTATCCGGGCTTCAAACATATGGTAATATACTGAATTGATCGTAACTTTTTTTAAAGAATCTACGAATTCTTTTAAATTCCGTGCTGTATGCTTTGTAGGCATGATGAAGCTCATCGCTTCTATAAAATGGAACTCCTGCCCGATTTCTACAAACTTGAATCTTAATTTCGGATTCCTTTTAAGACATTCCTCTATTGTAGAAACTATTTTATCCCGTAAAGACTTTATCGTCGTAAATTGAATCGTATCAATACTCGCCAGTTTCTCAGCCAGCTCTTCTTCTTTAAAAATATTGCCGACCCAATACGCGAAATCATTGGGCGGTTCCGGACAAAGATGCTGATGTATCTGAAGGAATCTGTGCGTATGGTAATATATGCAGGCATCTGAGGCTTCTCTGATATATTTAAGAAACTGTATAATTGTACTTGCCTTATTACCGGTTAGTTTTGATAATATAAGCCTTGTATAGAATCTGAATAGTTTTTCAGTTTTTTTCATTTCGCATAGAAAACCTCTTTAAACCTGATAGAGTATATATTTTCCTATAGGAAATCAAGTTTATTTTAAACTTTTGGAATAATTACTTAAAACATGTTAAAATGCCAGATTATGAACCTATCCTGTTCTGTAATTATACCCTGTTGTAACGAAGAAGATAATATTCAGGAATGTATAAAAAGAATTCCTGAAACAGGCAATATCAGTGAAATTATAGTGGTAGACGACGGTTCTACAGACAGCACTTCCCAAAAAGTAAAACAACTCCAGCCTTCTTTTAATAATCTAAAACTCATAAGGATAAATCCCAACCAGGGCAAAGGCAATGCTCTAAAAGAAGGTTTTGATAAAGCAGTTTCGGACATTCTTATTATACTCGATGCAGATATGTCCATTGCTCCGGAGAATATTCCGAAATTTATTCAGCCGCTGGCTGAAAACAAATGTTCCATCGTCAACGGAAGCCGCTTTATCCTCCCCATGGAAAAAGGCGCTATGAATATTCCCCGGCGTATCGGGAATAAAATATTTTCTTTCATATTCAGGGTATTAAGCAGCGTCAAAGTAACTAATACCCTTTGCGGAACAAAAACATTTTTCAAAAAAGGCTATCAAAAAATGGTCTGGGTAAAATGCCCTTGGGGTGATTTTGATATTCTTTTTAATGCAGCGAGGATGAATTTAAAACTGCTGGAGGTACCCGTAACTTATCATTTAAGGCTGCGGGGTGAATCGAAGATGAAAACAATAAAATTCGGACTCAAATTTATCAAAACATGCTTCCTGTGGAAACTTTATCTTTTAAAAAATGGAATTGATTAAAACACCTTCTCAAAAATTCATCCTGTTTTTTATTATCCTGCTTACTATATTCTGTTACCAAAACTGCCTCAATAACGGCTTTGTATATGATGACCACAGATTTATAGAAGATAATTTTAATCTCTTCAGCCTAAAAAATATCCCCAATTTTTTCCTGCACCCGGTAGAAAGGTCCACTCTTGCAAAATGGACAGGCATATACAGGCCGCTTCGGACAATGATTTATGCCCTGGAATATAAAATATTCCGGGGCAATCCGGCAGGTTATCATCTCACTAACTTACTGCTCCATATTATAAACATCATTCTGCTTTTTTATTTAATATCCCTTATTTCAAACAACAAAACAGTAATAAATTTAACCACCGCTCTTTTTGCCCTTCATCCTGTCCAGACAGAACCCGTAAACTGGATAGGAGCCCGCGCAGACCTACTGGTGGGATTATTTTCACTGCTGACAATTATCTTGTTTATTAATTACATCAAAACAAATAAATATAAATTTTATGTTTCTTCCCTTTTCGTACTTGTTTTGGCTTTATTATCTAAAGAAATAGCTATTCTTATACCTGTTATATTTTTAATTCTTCCCAATATTTTAAACAAAAAAATAAAACCGGCTTTTAAAATAGCCCCTTTTATAATAGCAGTACTTTATTTTATTTTAAGGGAAATGACAATGAAAGAGCTGATGCAAAAGCCCTGGTGGGGCGGCTCTTTTTACAGCAATATCCTATCAAGCATAATGATATCTTCCGAATATATTTTCAAAATTATATACCCCTATAGACTTTCTATAGATTACAGCTTCAGCCTGCCTGAATCGATACTCGACTTGCGTATCTTCATCTCGGTCATAATCTATACGCTTTTAACAATCTGGGCTTTAAAGAGCTGGAAGAAAAACAAATTGATAACTTTCGGCATATTATGGTTTATTATTTTTCTGCTCCCGGCATTAAATATAATGCCTATGGCAGACAGATTTCTCTATTTAAGCTGTATCGGGATATTTCTTTCTGCAAGCGTGTATATCAGCCGTTTTACTAAAATCAACATCTACAGAAATATATCCTGCCTATTATTTATGCTCTTGCTTATAAATTATGCATATACAATACGCCTGCGGACTGAAGACTGGCGTAATGATAAAACTCTCTTTGAAAATGTATTAAAATATTATCCTAAAAGCGCGCGGGCATATGCGGCTATCGGGTCTTACTATATTTATATGGAAAAATTCGATAAAGCCGAAAGCTATTTTAAAACCGCAAAAGCATTGAGTCTGAATAAAATCATCATATTAAGAGGTCTGGGAGTTGTTTACATGAGACAGAATAAACTTGACCTGGCAGAAAAAGAATTTAAAAAAGCCGTAGAATTATCTCCTGATGACGATGAAGCCGGAAATCTGCTTGCTCTTGTATATCAATACCAGGGTAGAGTAAACGATGCTATAGCACTTTATCAGAAACATATAGCACTAAACCCCTATAATATTTATAGCTACCACAATCTATCTTTCCTTTATATCAAGCTGCAGCGTAATGAGGAAGCAGAAAAGATATTAATGAAAGCGGTAAAGAACAGGGTTGTAAACCCGTCCATATATTATGCATTAGGAATAGTAAAATACCAGAAACTGGATTTAGCAAACGCTCTGGAGTATTTTATAACATCAACAAAATTAGACCCCAAGTTTGCATACGGGTATTACGGTATTGCTGTTATATGTAAAACTGTAGGAAAAACAGACGCGGCAAAGTATTATCTTCAAAAAATACACAAGATAAAGCCTGAGTTATTTGATAACCTTACCTTGAAATTTGAAGAACCTTGTAATGCAAAATACCGGCAGGGATTTTGATTTCTAAAACATCCCCCTCGCGGTGTCCCAATAAAGCCTTGCCAATAGGAGAAGAAACTGAAATCAAACCCTCGCGGGGGTTAGATTCTTCAGAGCTCATCAGCCTGTACTCAGCCTCTTCCTTCGTATCTGTGTCTAAAAGGCGCGCCTTAGCCCCGATTCTAATTTCGTCAGAAGAGATATTTAAATCCTCTATTAATTCAACCGAAGATAATTTATTTTCCAGTTCGAATATTTTTTTCTCAGTCAGCCCCTGAGCCTCTTTAGCCGCATGGTACTCGGCATTTTCTTTTAAATCACCCAGAGAACGGGCATGCTCTATATCGCATGTTATTTCCCTGCGTTTGACTTTTTGCAAATATTCCAGTTCTTTTCTTAATTTCTCATAACCTTCCCGGCTTAAATATATTTTCCCCATATCAGATGAATTTTTGCGGCGGGATAGTATCACCAAACTCTTTCATAGCTTTTTCTATCCGCTCTTTCTGAACATCAAGCATATTAAAAACTGCCTTCGGAATATCTTTGAATCCGTGATAGATATTCTTTATTCTTTCAATCTTATCCAAATTCTGAGGGCATCTTATACTGAAAAATTTGACATATTTGTCTTCGGAAAAATCTTTTCCTAGAATGTCTTTAAACAATACTTTCAGATCCTGATATTTCGGCAAATAGCCAATCGGCGTCTCAATCGCATCTGCTTTATTATTAACCCGCAATTGCATCCATTTAAGCCAGACGCGTTTATCATGCATACTGCTGATGTATTCACCATGCTCATCGCGCAAAAAATAATTAACCCCGAATATTCTGGGAATATCTTCCAACTCTTTTGTAAATGCGAGGTGATTCTCTATATATTCCCCTATCGATACAGAAAGAAAATCCAGATTCGCCATTAGATTAAATCTTCTCTCCCCTACCTTGCCAAGAGTTGCCGATGTAGTTTCGGATTCAAGTGAAGATGCAATTGTTATAACACCGTGAGACCAGTCAAAACTCTCAAACACAGGCACCCAGGTATCGGAATCACGCCCCCCGTAAATTATGCCTTTTATTAAAACTCCCCGGGGATTATCCAGCTCCAGGTCGCAGTTTTTCAGATTCTTTAAACAAATAGTATACCTGGCATTAGCGTGAGCAAACGGAATCTCATTGCCGAATTCATCAATCTTTCCTGAATGCCATTTGCCTGAGAAATTAACTCCCTCATGAGGATATTCTCTCTTATCGCCTTTCCAGTAAGGGACGCCTTCTTCAACCAATACATTGGAAAATATAACTTCCCCATCAGTAGTTAAAGCTCTCCATATTAAAGGGGTATCATTGGGATTAACGTCTCTGATGATTCCGAATATCCCTCTTTCAACATTAACAGCATAAACCCGGCCGTTTTTTTTCTTCAGATAAGCAATATCATCACCCAATATTTTCTCTCCTTCAACCATGCAGGTCGAAGTCTTACCGCAGGATGAAGGATAAGCTCCTGTAAAGTAATCCTTCTCTCCATCTTTCCCATGTACCGCCATAACAAACATATGCTCTGCAAGCCAGCCTTCGCGGTCTGCCTTTCTTATCGCCAGACGCAACGCAAGCTTCTTAAGCCCCACGGTATTACCCGCATACTGGGTATTAAGTGAATAAACCGTATCTTCCATAAAATCAACATAAACACGCCTTTTATCAATGCTGCAGCTTGCTTTATTTTCGTCCAGCCCGCCTGCAGAATGAATATATCTGAAGAAATTAAGCCCGGGAGTATTTTTAAAAACTTCATAAGCTCCCCTGTAAAGGATATCCTCTGAATGGGCAACGTAGGCTGAATCTGTAATCTGGACAGCATAAATTGAAAATTCGGAATTAACAGGCCCCAAACATAAAAATAGAACAAACATTTCACGGCTCTTCATAATACCTTTGAGCAGATTTTCCATTTCTTTTAAACCTTCATCTCTATCCATGGAATTCAACCCTTCCAGCTGGAAGTCTGGAGTTACTAAAAATTTCGTATTCTCTTTATCCCGCGCCTGGTCATGTATCCCGTCAAAATGAACAGTATGGCCGGTTATCTTCAATCCTTTTTCTTCGCCTGAGGAGACTGCTTTATTTTTTATATACTCAGCATCTTCAGCGGAATCAGACCGTACAAATACACTGTCAGGATTACAAAGCTGAATATACTTAGATATAAATTCTAAAACATTTTTATTTTTAAAATCAGAAAGTCTGGAGAAACTTCCAGCTGAACATTTCTGTTTTAGAATAGTTAAATTTTCCATAACACCTTTACAATATACGTTTAATTTTAAATAAGATTATACTAAAGAAAGTACAAGAAAAGAAAGGAGTTTTTTGCTACGGTCTTTCTTTTGCAAAACCAATCCTGTCGATATATATTGTTCCTGATTGAGAACTCTTATGGCTTTCCAAAACAAAACCCAGCGCATCTATCCAGCTCGGATAACTATTAATCGGAATATATAATGTTACCCAGCCTTCACCAAAACCTTCATTTGTATAAACACTTTGACGCACTTGCGGGTCTTGTTTCAGCTCGATTTTAAGCTCTCCTTGCGGAAATTGCGTCCCTTGTTTTGGTATTCCTTTTATATCTACTGTCAAGTAATTCATCCCGGAGGGGATGGATACCTTATCAAATGTAAATACATCAAAAGCATATCCATTTTTACCTTGAGCCGCCGTATAATCTAATTTTAAAACAGCCCCTCGTTCATCATCATAGACGATATTTGAATTCAGACGGTCTTTTGTATCATCGCCAAACGGGCCATTTACATATCCATCCCAATCAACAGCTACAATATCCATTGCAGGAAGTTCTGTTACTCCTCCTGTTTCAGGTTCTACAGTAGGAGGAGTAACAGGTTCAGGCTGCGGCTGCGCTGCTGCTGTTTGAACTCCCCCCGGTGCTTCAGCACCAATTGTATCCAAAATCTCTCTGCTTCTCTGACCCAAAAGTTCCCGCGCTTTTTCCGCCATTCCGTTTGCTTCCAAATATTGCCAGAAATAACCTTCTATTCCCTGCTTACCCCTGCTTCTTTGATAAGCATTGTACATGCCGACAACTTCCATTCCTTTATCCAAAGCTAATAAGAAAGGAGCAATTTGTCCTTTTTGGTTTATTGAATCTACAAACCCATAACGGGAATCTTGAACGTCAGGATTTAAACTCATCATTGCTTCTAAATTTTCAACTGCAGCCTGTAACTGCGGCTTTGCAGAATCATCCCCGGCCAATGCACCTAATACCAGAAAACTGACATAGGGAGCAACAGGGTTACTCCTGGGGTCCCCGGCATCACCATACTCTTCCAATTCCGGAACTCCGTTTTCACCATCATAATTATATCTGGAAGAAGCAGCCGCACAGGGAGACCAGCCCCAGATATCTAAACCACGCTGTTTTGCCGCATCAGCTTGAATTTCCACCCAGCGCCTGGCATTTTCCGTAAATCCAGCAACAACATTTTCACCTGTATCAGGGTTTTCTACATCAGGACCCAGAAAAAGAAGCGGCATAAGGATAGTCCAGATTTGCCCGCCCCAGGCAGGGATTACACCGATTTCTCTCCCATCGGCAGTAGTATATGTTTGATTGTGAATTGGTATTGAGCTACTGGGTGCTACAACTTCATCAGGCACATTATCCTTTAATGATGCAATTATTGCAGACAATAATCCTTCACTGCCAAATTGCCCGACAGTATATCCTTTACGGGAATCGCCGTATAACTGGCCATTATTAGAATAAAAATAGTTAAAATTCATCTTATCCAGCAACTCTTGAGATTTTTGTTCAATATCTGTTCCCTTAAATGCCTGATTTGCAATCATCAATGCCGCCGCTAATTCTCCGCTGTTAAAAACATCTGTAACATTTCCTGCCTTTTTAAGCCCGGGTAAAGAAACGAATTCATAAAGGAACCCATCCTTTTTTGCTGCTCTGTCTATAGAATCTAAAATCTCAGCCATCTGAGCTGCTGCTTCGTTAGATGTCATAAGCCCTAAGTCTCTCTGGGCAATAACACTTAAAATTTGCAATCCAATCTCTAATCCGCTGACTTTTTTATCAACAGGCGACAATCTGTTATCCGCTTTTACTACATCATAAGGCAGGCCGGTTTCATTATCAATCATGCCGTTGAAACCTTTAATAGCCGGCATTAAATATGTACCATAAAATCCTTCAGGGATTATTTCATTTAGCTGTAATTGAGATACAGCATCTTGAGATGGTAAATCGCCTTGTGAAACAGGATAGATTTGACCGCTTTCAGCCGGATTTAATACAGCTCCCGAATCTCCCAAAGTAGAACTGAGTGCATAACAAAGCGAAGAGTAAAAAACTAAAACACAAACAACACCGAGTAAATAAAACTTTTTCTTCATTTTAATACCTCCAAACCCTCTCTTTATTTTTTTAACTTATAATATTTATACCACAGAATTAACTTATGTCAAATTACTCGCTACATTTTAAAAAATTCTTCTGGAATGTTTTTCTAAGATTATTAATGCAAGAACCTAAACTCTATCTCACAATTTCTGTCCCCACACCTTCTGTTGTGAATACCTCAAGCAGAATAACATGCGGAACCCGACCATCTAAGATATGAGTCTTTCTTACCCCCTGTTCTAAAGCATTCAGACAGGCTTTGACTTTCGGGATCATCCCTCCTGATATAACGCCTATTTTTATCAGCTCATCTACCTCAGACATATTAAGCGTTGAAATCAGGCTTTCTTCGTCTTCCTTAGACCTTAAAATACCCTGGACATCCGTAAGCAGGATTAGTTTCTCCGCCTTTAGACTCACGGCCGCCTCAGATGCCATATCATCTGCATTAATATTATAAAGAATTTCACTGTCATCTATACCTACAGGCATGATGACCGGAATAATACCTTTTTTTATAAGTTTTAGAATCTCGGTACCGTTAATTGTCTCAACCACTCCGACATAACCCAGCTTTTTTGACTCCTGCCTTACATAAACTGTTTTTGATTCCCTGGAATCTATTCCTTCTGCTTTTACATGCAGTGAGTTTAATTCCAAAACCAGTTCTTTATTCATCTCCTTAAGCACGCGATAAACCACCTGCGCTGTTTTTTTATTCGTTATACGCCTGCCTTCTATGAATTTTGAAACACCGCCGGATTGGGCAATATGCTCTGTGATTTTATAACCGCCGCCGTGAATGATAACAGGCTTGATGCCTACAATCGACATAAACGCAATATCTTCCAGGATATTTTTCTTTGCCTGTTCATTTAACAGAGCACGCCCGCCGTATTTAATCACAACTATTTTACCCTTAAATTTTTCGATATAAGGGAATGCATCGACTAAAATCTGCGCTTTTTTAATTATCTCTTCCATCACTTATTCAACTCCACATATTCAGGGCTTAAATCAGTTGTATAAATCCAGAAATTTGAAGACCCCTGTTTTAAATCTACAGTTATATTAACATCCTTGTTTTTTCTTAAGTAATTATCTGCTTTGTTTTTGTTATTGTACATGCTAACCCCGCGGCTGACAACCTTTGTATTTCCGTAATAAACATTGAAATCCCTGCCGATTCCCAGCCTTAAAGAACCGACCGCAGATATAATTCTGCCCCAGTTAGCGCAATTACCGTAAATAGAAGTCTTAAAGAGCATAGACGAAGCAAGTTTCCTGGCCACTTTTTCAGCTCCGGCTTCACCTTTAGAATTTTTTACGATAATTTTAACTACTTTAGTTGCGCCTTCTCCGTTTTTAACTATCTGATACGAAAGCTCGCCGAGCACCGAAAAAACACCCCGGATAAATTCATCTAAATCTTTCTTCGATTTTTCAACATCAACTCCGGAAGCAGAGTTAGAAAGAGCAAGCAGAGTGTCATTCGTACTCTGCTCGGCATCTATTGAAATCCTGTTGAATGTTACATCCAATACCTGTTTAACAATCTTCTTTAAAGATGATTTTTTTATTTTGGCATCCGTAAGTAAAAAACACAACGTGGTCGCCAGGTTGGGCTCAATCATGCCGGCTCCTTTAGCAATCCCGGTAATCACCGCACCGCTTTTCAGCTTAACAGATTTATATTTCGGGTACTTGTCGGTCGTCATAATTGCTTCAGCAAAATCTACAGCTTTTTTAGGCGAAGACTCCTCTATCAATGTTTTAACTTTGGAGATAATTTTTTTATCCGGCAAAGGCACGCCGATTGTACCTGTAGAACATATTAAAATATTTTCCTTATCAACATTGAGTTCCCGCGCGCATTTAGAGCATATTTTTAAAGCAGACTTTATTCCCGCATCGCCCAGAGCGCAGTTTGCACAACCGCTATTGACAATTACAGCAGAGATTCTGCCGTTTAGAATATGTTTCTTGGTTACGAGCAAAGATTCTGCCTGAAATTCATTGCTGGTAAAAAACCCGGCTGCCTCAGCAGGCGGCTCAGTTATTATAACCGCCAAATCTTTATTCTTCTTCTTTATTCCGCAATTGATTCCGTTAAAAAGAAAACCCCGGGGCACATTCATTATAACAATCCTTCTGACTCCTTAAGCCCTAAGGCAACATTCATGTTCTGTACTGCCTGAGAGGCGGCACCTTTGCCGAGATTGTCTATACAGGAAATAGCAAGAAAAGTATTTTCATCCAGAAAATCCAAAAATCCTAAATCGCAGAAATTGCTATTGGCAACATTTTTAAGTTCAGGCAATCCGCCCTTAGCGCATAATCTTATGAACCGCTCTTTGTGATAATACTTTTTATATAATTTGTATAAATCGCCGGATTTTTTATTCTTAAAAACAACATAAATCATGCTTATGATGCCTCTTGTCAAAGGAACTACCTGAGGTATAAAATTTAAATTTACTTTTACTTTGAAATTCTCAAAAAAAGATATTATCTCCGGCATATGCTGGTGTTTATTCAACTTATACGGCCTTATATTCTCATTTAACTCGCTGAATAATAAACTCTGGCTGGCTTTTTTACCGGCTCCTGAGGTACCGGTTTTAGAATCGACTATGACTTTAGCATCTTTCAACAGCCCTTCTTTAGCCAGCGGATAAAGACCCAGGATTACACTGGTTGGAAAACAGCCCGGATTTGCAATGAATTTTGCACCTTTAATTTTATCCCTGTCAATTTCCGGCAGCCCGTAAACAGCTTTCTTTAAATTGCTCTTGTCCGTATGTTTTATGCCGTACCATTTTTCATAGACCTTAAAATCTTTAAACCGGTAATCCGCCGATAAATCTATTAAAAGCCTGACTTTATTTATTATTTCAGGCGCCAGTTTAACGGAGACTGTATGCGGCAAAGCTAAAAATACAACATCAGTATTTTTTAAATCTTTAGAATCAAACGGCTCAACTTTAATATCCAGAATATTTTTAAACTCAGGATAGATAGATTCAATTTTCTCACCGCTGGATGCAGCTGCTTTATCCCAGAGTTTTACAATTTTTACACCATTATGAGACAGGAGATATTTTATAAGCTCCCTGCCTGTATAACCCAATGCTCCTATAATTCCTACTTTTACCATTTTAAACCTCCGGTTAATAAACTTATCACATCTATTATACAACAGCAAAAAGAAAAAACCGGCTATAAATATTGTTAAAATAGAATGCTGTAAATCCAGCTAAAGATTTCACCTGTAAATCTCAAGCGTCACTTCGATTATTTTAGGGTCAAATTGCGTACCGGAGTTTTTCTCAAGCTCGCTTAAAGCTTCTTTGAAAGTAAGTACCGGCCGATAAGGCCTTTTGGAAGTCATAGCATCCAAAGCATCCGCAACAGAAATTATTCTTGCCCCCAGAGGTATTTCTTCCCCCTTTAAACCCTGGTGATAACCTTTACCGTCCCAGCGTTCATGATGAGACCCGGCAAAAGAATATTTTTTAAATGAAGGAACCGATTCCAGCAATTGAGCCGTGACTTCAGAATGCTTTTTGACTATCTGCCATTCCTGTTCCGTCAGCCAGGCAGGTTTATTCAAAACCATATGAGGAATAGCCAGCTTGCCTATATCATGTAAGTATGCCGCTCTCTTTATCTCCGTAATTTCTTCCCCATCCAGTTTTAATGCCTGTGCAATCTGTTCCGTATAATGCACATCACCTTCTGAATGGCCGATTCCATCGCTGTCAATTTTAAAATCAATAAGATATCCAATAAAACTGAACAGAGTATCTTCATCTTTAACATCTAAACAGAGGTCAAGGTTTTTTACCCTGATATATTCCAAAATTCTCTCCTGGGGATGAAGGTAAAAATCCATGAATTCTTTATCTTTGACTATACTCTGTAAGACTTTTAAAAGAGCAGGGTCAATCTCTTCGTTGGTTTCCAAAATAGGGAATGCGCTCTGAGGTAAAATCTGCTCCTTATTCCTGTCTGAACCTCTGCGGGAATAAATATCAAAAGCATCTGCAGCTCTTAAAATTCTTGCTCCCAGCAGTATTTCTTCTCTTTTATATTGTCTGGGGTAACCTACGCCTTTCCACCATTCATGATGTTCAAACACATAATCCGATATTGTGTACTGCCCTTTAAACAGAACCGGGAACATCCGGATAAGATGCACTCCCCTATAAGGATGTTCGAATATATCCGGATCCTGAATCTGAGTTATTAATTCAGGGTGATGAAGTATATGATTCCTGGAACCCAACCCGCCTATATCATGAAGCAGACCTGCAAAGAAAAGCAAATCGCATTCTTCAGGAAGAACGGAGTTGGCAATCTTTTCAGACAAAAGCGCAACCCTCACTCCATGGTCATACTTTCCATTCTCGTCCAAATCCTGAGCAACAGAAAGCAAATAGAAAACATCCTTAATCAGGTTAACGTAGGCATCTTCTACTTTCAATTTTTCAACCTCACTTTTTTAATGTTTCTTTCAATTTCTTTATAAGCAGGGGAATCACCTCAAAAAGGTCACCGACTATTCCATAAGTTGCAGCTTTAAATATCGGAGCTTCAGAGTCTTTGTTAATCGCAACAATTACATCTGAAGACTGCATCCCTACCAAATGCTGAATTTGGCCCGAAATACCGCAGGCAATATACAATTTCGGACAAACAGTGCGGCCGGTTTGGCCTACCTGATGGGCATAAGAAATCCAGCCGCTGTCAACAGCAGCCCGTGAAGAACCCACTGCACCG
>CAZLTA010000013.1:6450-14311 GCA_964562345.1 uncultured Planctomycetia bacterium | reverse complement strand
CTTCAAATCTGAGGTCATTTGCGTAGTTGGACCTTTTTTCTCAATGTCATCAAAATTCGGACGAAAACCATGCTCTTTGCCGGAATTAACAACAACAGGCACACCATCTGCGAGTTTAACCATTTCAGTATAACTAAGCCAGTAAGGTGCCATAATAATAACCTCATCTGCCTCATTTAACATTGCAAATAACGTGTTAAACAATGCCTGCTTCGCACCGTTGGAAACAACTATCTGTTCGGGCGGGTATTCCAACTTGTTAGAATCTTTAAATTCGGCTGATATTGCTTCTTTAAGCTCGGGGATTCCTGAAACAGGGGTATATTTTGTAAAACCGTTTTTTATCGCTTCATATGCTGCTTCTTTGATTTTCTCAGGAGTATCAAAGTCAGGTTCTCCGGCAGCAAAATTTATAACCGGTTTATTCCCCTTTTTTATTTCTTTTATCTGCGACGTAATTTTTAATGTTTGAGAAGGAGATATTTTTTGGACTCGTTTTGAAACCTCCATTAGATATATCCGAGATTGCTTATTTTTCCCTTTTACCTTTCAAAAAACCTGTTAGTCCCTGCAGGAACCCTTTTTTCTCCTTAGATTTGGCTTGTTCTATTTTTTCTTTCGAACGCTCTTTATCTTTCTTTTTTTTATCCTGTTTAAAATTCTGTTCTTTCTTCGATTTATCCTCTTTCTCCCTGACTTCTTTCTTGACCTTTTCCTCTTCCACTTTAACTTCCTCAACAACTGGTGCAGCTTCCTGCTGTATGCTTTTTTCTTTCTTTTCCCGGCGCATGCGCTTCAGTTTCCTTTTCTCTTCTATAATCTCTTCTTTTATCTTCGTAAATTCTAAAACCGACATAGCTGCATTATCTCCATGCCTATTATCAACCTTAATTACCCTGGTATAACCTCCGTTAATATTACTAAATCTGGGGGCAATATCGTCAAACAGCTTTTTAACTAATTTTCTGTCCTGAAGCAATCTATAAGCCTGCCTCCGGGAATGAATATCTCCTTTTTTCCCAAGGGTGACCAGTTTATCCGCCCAAATAGAACTTTCTTTAGCGCGTCTATGGGTCGTTTTTATTTTTTCATTGTTTATTAAAGCGGTCAATAAACTCTTTACCAAAGCCTTCTGCTGGTCAGCAGGCTTGCCAAGCGTATTTCTTTTCTTGCGGTGCCTCATTTTTTAACTGCCTCCTCCTGCAATCTTTTTTTAACCTCCTCAGAGAATTCCATTCCAAACGAAAGTCCCATATTCTTTAAAATTGCTGCCAGTTCATTTAAAGATTTCTTACCGAAATTACGATGCTGCAATAATTCCTGTTCGGTTAACTGGACAAGATCTCCCATAATATTTATATTTGCATCTTTAAGGCAGTTAGCACTTCTTACGGAAAGTTCCAATTCTGTAATAGGCATTTTTATTTTTCCCACCAAATTCTCATCCATATCATCAGAAACAGTCTCTTCTTCCTCTTCCACAGCTTCTCCCAGCTGGGTAAAAACATCAAAATGCTTCTGTAAAATATACGCAGCGTAAACTAACGCCTCCTTAGGTTCAACACTGCCGTTGGTCCAGACTTCCATAATAAGTTTCTCATAATCGGTTATTGCACCAACTCTGGTATTTTCAACTTTAAAATTCATCTTTACAATCGGTGAAAAAAGCGAATCTATGGGTATTACGCCTATAGACATATCTTCTCTTTTATTCTTCTCTGCCGGCACCCACCCTCTGCCTTTGCCTATTTCCATTTCAATATTAACCTTGATATTATCTGTAACAGTCAATATATGATGGCCGGGATTTATAATTTCGACACTCTCATTTGGAAGAATATCTTGGGCTTTATATTCTCCTTTTTTCTCAGCCCGCAAGGAAATTGTTTTGGCACTCCGGGTATGAGACCTTAAAACAAGTCCTTTGATATTTAGAATAATCTGTGCCACGTCTTCAAACACCCCGGTAATTGTAGAAAATTCATGGCTAACTCCTTCTATCTTTACCGCGGTCACTGCACTGCCTTCGATGGAAGAAAGAAGTATCCGCCTCAAGGAGTTTCCAATTGTCATGCCAAATCCTCTTTCAAACGGTTCGGCAGTAAAATTACCATAGTTTTGAGAATATGTTTTATCATCCCATACTATTTTACTTGGCATTGCAAAATCTTTCATCCTTACTCCCATATCCAAGCCTCCTTTTTATCTGGAATAAAATTCAACTATAAATTGTTCCTGAATAGGTACCGCAATATCTTCCCTTTGAGGCAGGACTAAAACATTAGCCTCTAATTTCCCCTTGCTAATTTCTAACCAGCCGGGGACAGGCTTATCTTCGGAAAGTTTCTGATTATCCTTAATCAAGGTTTCAGATGCTGCTCTCTTTTTAACAGTAATAACATTCCCCGGTTTTACAAGAAAAGAAGGAATATTCACTCTTCTTCCATTTACATAAATATGCCCATGATTAACTATTTCTCTTGCCTGAACTCTGCTCAATGCAAAATTGAGCCTGAAAACAACATTATCAAGGCGCCTTTCTAAAAACTGCAGTAAAATCTCGCCGGTTACCCCCTTGATTTTAGCTGCATACAGAAAGTATTTCTTCATCTGTCTTTCACTCACACCATATATCCTTCTTACTTTCTGCTTCTCTTTCAGCCGGACACCATAATCAGAATAACGGAGCCTTTTCTTACCATGCTCACCAGGAGGATAAGGTCTTTTTTCAACGGCACACTTATCAGTCATGCAGCGTCTGCCTTTTAAAAACAGTTTTATTCCAGCTCTCCTGCATAATTTACATATCCCGCTTTTATCTTGAACCATCTTCCCCTCCTGATTCCTGTATTTTAAATTTCATATTTTTCATTGCTAATTTTGTTTGTATTTTGAATTCTTCATTGTTCATTTTACATTTTGCATTGTTCATTGTTACACTCTTCTTTTCTTAGGCGGCCTGCACCCGTTATGCGGTATCGGTGTAACATCTTTAATGGACTTCACACTAAGTCCAGCTGCCTGAAAAGCTCTAATTGCAGTTTCTCTGCCTGCCCCGGGACCTTTTACATAAACAAAAATTTCTTTCAGGCCATATTCCATAGCACGCTTAGCAGCATATTTAGAAGCAAGTTGAGCCGCAAAGGGGGTTGATTTTCTGGTGCCTTTAAAACCCACAACTCCTCCTGTAGCCCAGGATAAAACATTCCCTTTTTTATCTGTAATTGTTATAAATGTATTATTAAAAGTTGCGTAAATATGTGCAATTCCGGAATCAACATGCCTCGTAATTTTTTTCTTTTTTGATTTTCTCTTCTGCACTTTAGCCATGATTAAGCCTCCTTCTTCCTCTTGGCACCAATTCCTGATTTAGGGCCTTTACGAGTCCTGGCATTTGTTTTTGTACGCTGTCCTCTTACAGGCAATCCTAATTTATGCCTGATGCCTCTGTAAGATCCTATCTCTATAAGGTGCCTTACATTCTGCTGCAAATCCCGGCGGAGTTCTCCCTCAATCTTATAACTCTTCTGGATGAAATCGGTTATTTTAGAAACTTCCTCATCAGTTAAATTGTCTGTCTTCTTATTTAAATCAATACCTGTATTCTTTAAAATTTCATGCGAACGATAACGGCCAATACCATAAATATAGGTCAATGCAATCTCTACTCTTTTTTGCTTCGGAAGTTCAACTCCTACAATTCTTGCCATACATTAACCTCCCAATTATAATACTTATCCCTGTTTCTGTTTATGTTTCGGATTTACACAAATTACTCTTACAACACCTTTTCTTTTGATTATTTTACATTTATCACACATCTTACCAACAGATGATCTAACTTTCATATCTCTTCACCTCATTTCCTATAGATTATACGGCCCCGGGATAAATCATATGGAGACAGCTCTAATAAAACCGTATCTCCCGGTAATATTTTTATATAATGCATACGCATCTTACCCGAAACATGGGCCAATACAATATGTTCGCCTTCAATCTCAACTCTAAAAGTTGCGTTAGGCAAGGTTTCCAGAATTTTACCCTCAATTTGAATTGGTTCTTCTTTCGCCATCTAAAACTCCGTCAAGATTTGAGGCTTCATTCCCCATATTAAAACAGTATGTTCAAAGTGAGCAGATAATTTTCCATCTTTAGTAACAACAGTCCAGTCATCGTCAAGGATTTCAACATCATAACTTCCTTCGTTAACCATCGGTTCTATCGCCAAAACCATGCCGTTTCTCAACTCCGGGCCCGTATTAGGCATGCCAAAATTAGGTACTTCCGGCTCCTCATGTAATTTACTGCCTATACCGTGCCCCACAAATTTTCTAACCACAGAGCAGTTGCGGCTCTCAACATAATTCTGGATAGCAAAAGATATATCTCCTAATTTATTTTCAGAAATTGCTTTCTTGATTCCTTCATATAAAGCACCTTTTGTCACATTTATCAGCTGCTGCGCATTTTGGGAGATTTTACCCACTTCAAAAGTAGCCGCCATATCAGCATAAAATCCTTTATATTCAACTCCAAGGTCTATACTTACTATGTCTCCTTCCTTTAATACCTTCCCCGCATAAGAAATTCCATGGACAACTTCACTATTTATAGAAACACAGATACTCTTAGGGTATCCCATATATCCTTTAAATGCAGACCTGCAGGAGGATTTAATAATCATCTTCTCTGCAAGCTGGTTTAAGTATTCCGTATCGACACCGGATTTAACTTCTGTCTTCAATCTTCTCATAACATGCGCTGCTTTCTTGCAAGCTTGCTTCATGAGTTTAAGTTCCAATTCCGATTTTATCGGTATAGACATTGCCGTCAACATATCAGTTACCTACAATATTTAACTTCACCAATTGAGCTGCTGCCAATTTAAAGACATCATTTGCATTCAAATCGCCGGAAACTTTGAAAAGGCAGCCTTTTTTATCATAGAAATTTATTATTCCCTCTATCTGTTCTAAGTAAACTTCCAGACGCCTTCTAATTGTATCTTCTTTATCATCTTCTCTCTGATACAATTCTCCTCCGCATCTATCACAAATACCCTCTTTCTGGGGAGGAGAATACTTAATGTGATAATTAGCACTGCAATGCAGACAAACTCTCCTGCCTGTAAGCCGTTCCAAAATGATATCAAAGGAGGCTTCCAGATAAATTGCAAGATCAATATCTTTATCAATCTGTCTTAAAATATCATCTAAACTTTGAGCCTGGCCTAATGTTCTTGGAAACCCGTCTAAAATAAAACCTCCCCGGGTATCGTTGTTCTCCAGCCGCATCTTTACCATCTCAAGTACCACTTCATCAGGAACCAATTCACCGGTTTCAACATAATTTCTGACATTTTTAGCCAGTTCGCTCACTTCGTCCTTTAAAATCTCCCGAAACATATCACCTGTTGAGATATGAGGTATTTTATACTTTCGGGCAATTAAATCTGCCTGTGTCCCTTTACCTGCCCCGGGAGGGCCTAATATTATCAAATTTAAGTGTTTGTTCATCTTCTGCCCCTTATCCGTCCTTTTTTCATAAAACCTTCATATTGTCTCATAAGAAGCTGGGACTCAAGCTGTCTCTCGGTATCTAAAAGAACACCTACAATAATTAACAACCCTGTACCGCCAAAAAAGCTTGCTACTAAAAATGGAATGTGAAGTGTTGCAGAAACAATAGACGGCATAACTGCAATAATAGCCAAAAACACCGCACCGGGAAGAATAATCCTGGTCATAATATGGTCTAAGTGTTCCGATGTATTGCTGCCAGGCCTAACCCCAGGAATAAAACCTCCGTGTTTTTTCATATTTTCTGCAACATCTTTGGGATTAAAAACAAGGGCAGTGTAAAAATAACTGAAGAAAATTATTAATCCGCCATATAAAATGTAATAAACAACATTCGTGCTGCTAAAAATAGATACTATTTTGCGTACAGCCTCATTCTGAATAAATCCGCCAATGGTAGCCGGGAACATCAATACCGACTGGGCAAATATAATAGGTATAACACCTGCCTGATTTACCCGCAGAGGGATATAAGTGCTTTGTCCCCCATAAACACGCCTTCCAATTACACGCCTGGCATATTGAACTGGAATCTTCCTCTGGCCCTGTGTAATTAGAACAACTGCTACTACAACCAACACCAGCATCAAAGCCATAATAACCAATGTAAACGGCTGAATCTGGCCTCCCGCAGGTGAAAAAGGATCGACCAGAGCATACAGCTGAATCAATGCCGCAGGAATTCTGGAAATAATACCCGCTGTTATGATTAAAGAGATACCATTACCAATTCCAAACTCTGTAATCTGCTCGCCTAACCAGACAATAAACATTGTTCCGGTAACCAGGGTTATAACTGCAGTAAACCGGAATCCCCAGCCCGGATTAAATACTATCTGGTAACCCTGAAAATATTGAGGATTCTCCAGCCAAAGGCTTATAAAAAATGCCTGGAACATAGTAATTATAACCGTAAAATATCTGGTGTACTGATTTATTTTCTGCCTGCCGTTATCCTGATGAGCAATCCTCTCCAGTGCAGGAACAATAGGCGTTAATACCTGAAGTATAATAGAAGCAGAAATATAAGGCATAATACCCAGGGCAAAGATAGTCAACCTTCTCATAGCTCCACCACTAAACATATTTATCATCCCGAACAATGTCCCGCCGGGGGTATTGGCTAAACTCTTAAAAAATTCAGACAATGCCTGCCCGTTTATCCCGGGAGTTGGAATAAAAGCACCTATTCTATAAACTCCAATCAGGCCTATTGTTATAAGAATTTTTTTTCTTAAGTCATGTATTTTGAATGTATTTAAAAAACCGGCAATCATTTTCTTTCCTTTAAAATTATTATTTTACAACCCAAAGTATCCAATTTGGATTTCGCTGATTCGCTGATTGCATGAACAGTAATATCCAGCTTCTTCTTAAGCTCGCCATTGGCTAAGATTTTAACAGGTTTATCAAGGTAACGAATCAATCCTTTTTTCTTCAAAACTTCCGGTGTAATTTTATCACCTTCTTTAAATTTATTTAAATCAGCAATGTTTATAATTTGAAATTCTCTCCCGAATACTTTATTGTTAAAACCTCTCTTGGGAATTCTTCTAATAAGCGGCATCTGCCCGCCTTCAAAATAAGCTTTAATTTTCGGGCTTTTTCTTTTTTTCTGACCGTCCATGCCTCTGGCAGCTGTTTTGCCGCAGCCGGAACCATTGCCCCTGCCCACTCTCTTTCTATCTTTTTTAGCTCCCCGGGGAGCTTTCAAATCATGCAGCTGCATTTTTTACCTCTTCAATCTCGGGTTTTTCTTCTTCTCTTCTAAGACGTAATTGAGAAAAAGCCGTAATAGTTGCCCGGGCCAGATTAACAGGCGTCGGAGAACCTAAAGATTTGGTTAAAATATCTCTTATCCCTGCCATTTCGCATATCGCCCTAACCACTCCTCCCGCAATAACACCGGTACCTTCAGATGCAGGTTTAAGCATTATACGCGATGCTCCGAAATGTCCTATAACCTCATGAGGAATAGATGTTTCTCTAAGAGGAACTTTTATTATATTCTTTCTAGCACTTTTAATAGCCTTCTTAATTGCCTCGGCCACTTCATGAGCTTTACCAAGTCCAATACCGACAGAACCTTTGCTGTCACCCATAGTAACCAGAGCATTAAAAGAAATGGTTTTGCCTCCTTTATTGGTCTTGGTCACCCGATTAATCGCTATTACCTTCTCTGCTAAATCCTTCTCTTCATTTCGCTGCACAACAACCCTCCTTAATGAGCTCACGATTTACGAAACGTAGTGCACGTAAACCGTAGAGCGAATTATACC
>CAZLTA010000013.1:0-6350 GCA_964562345.1 uncultured Planctomycetia bacterium | reverse complement strand
AAATTATTTTAAGAATTTTAGCATATTTCTCGAAGCGGAAATATCAATACGCTAATACAAGTTCCATTAAAATTCAAGCCCGGCTTCCCTGGCAGCATCTGCAACAGCTTTTATTCTGCCATGGTATTTATAACCGCTGCGGTCAAATACAACTTTTTTTATACCCGCACTTATAGCCTTCCGGGCTATTAAACTTCCTGTCAGCTTAGCTGCTTCTATATTCTTGCCTGATTTAACCTCATTTTTAACCTCAGATAAAGATGAAGAGACCGAAGTTATCGTTTTTCCGGCAGTATCATCAACCAACTGTACATAGATATACTTCCCGCTTCTGTGGACACATAACCTGGGTCTTTCAGTTGTTCCGGAAACCTTTTTTCTCACTCTGCTGTGTCTTTTAAAAAAACCTGCTCTTTTCTTTTTTACCGTTGTTGTGATATTCATTTTTATTTAACTCCTGCTTTGCCGGCTTTCTTTCTCACATATTCTCCTTTATACCTGATGCCTTTGCCTCTATATGGTTCAGGAGGATAATAAGACCTTATCTCCGCCGCTGCCTCTCCGACCAACTGCTTGTCAATACCTTTTATAATTATGTTGGTAGGTTTGGGAACTTCAATTGTTATACCTCCTGGAATCGGATATTCCACAGGGTGAGAAAAACCTAACTGCAGAACCAGTTTCTTCCCCTGAACCTGAGCCCTGTATCCGACGCCAACTATCTCTAAATCCTTCTGGAAACCATCTTTAACTCCAACAACCATATTATTAACAATAGCTCTTGTTAATCCATGTAAAGCACAGATTTTCTTCTCTTCGCTTAACCTTTTAATTGTAATCTGACTATCTTTAATCTCTATATTTATACCCTGAGGAATTGTAAAATTCAATTTCCCCTTAGGCCCTTCTACATAGATAACATTATTATCTATATTCACTTTTACTTTGGAATCAATATTTACAGGTTTCTTACCTATTCTCGACATTTTTCACCTCAATAAACATAACAGATTACTTCTCCTCCGACATTTTGTTCTCTTGCTTCAACATCTGTAAGGATACCTTTAGAAGTAGTCAATATAGCAAGCCCAATACCCCGCAATACTCTGGGGATCTTATCTTTATCCACATAGACCCTGCATCCTATTTTAGACACTCTCTTAATATCCTTCAAAGCAGGGACTCTTTTATTCGAATACTTCAGGTAAACCCTGATAATGCCCTGTTTATTATCCTCTATAAATTTATAATCCTGGATTAATCTTTCTCTTTTAAAGATTTCTATGATACTAATCAACATTTTAGAAGATTTGATATCCACTTTATCTTTTTTAACAGCATAAGCATTCTTTATCTTTACAAAAGAATCCGCCAATATATCAGTAACACTCATTTAAACCTCCTACCAGCTGGCTTTAGTAATACCAGGTATTTCACCGCGTAATGCCATCTCCCTGAAACATATCCGGCATAAACCAAACCTTCTCATATAACCGTGCCGCCGGCCGCAAATTTGGCATCTATTATATTTTCTGACTTTAAACTTTGGCTCCTTCTGCGACCTTATCACTTGCGACTTCTTCGCCATTTTATTTCCTCCTGAAAGGCATTCCAAAAGCCTTTAAAAGCTCATAAGCTTCATCTTTAGTTCCGGCCGTTGTCACAAATGTAATATCCATACCCTGAATTTTCTTTACTTTATCGAGATTTATCTCCGGGAATATCGTCTGTTCTTTCAACCCCAGAGTATAATTCCCTCGGGTATCGAATCCGCGATTCTCCGGAATACCCTGAAAATCCCTGACCCGGGGTAATGCCGCATTTACTAAACGGTCAAAAAATTCATACATCTTGTCTTTCCTTAAAGTTACCTTACATCCTACCGGCATACCGCTCCTGATTTTAAAATTTGCGATTGATTTTTTAGCTCGTCTTATAGCAGGCTTCTGCCCTGCAATTAAAGCTAACTCTGCCGCAGCTTTTTCCAAAAGCTCCTTATTTTCAGCAACTTCCCCTAATCCCATATTTATTACTATTTTTCTAACACCAGGGACCTGATGAATATTCTTATACTCGAACTTTTCAATCAACAGGGGTATTATTTTTTCCTTATATTCTGTATATAATCTTGCTTTCATTTTAAATAGTTTCTCCACACCTTCTGCATATTCTCATCTTCGTCCCATCTTCTAATATTTTATAACCTGCCCTGGAGCTTTTCCCGCATTTACTGCAGAGCAGCATAACATTAGAGATATGTAATGTTGCCTCTATCTCAATAATTCCTGCCGGAACATCCTGGGAACGTTGTTTCATATGCCTCTTAGCAAGGTTAACACCCTGCACCAGAATTCTATTGTTTTTAGGATAGACCTTTAAAACTTTACCCTTTTTACCCTTATCTTTCCCTTTCATTACTATTACTACATCTGATTTCTTTATTTTAGTCATTCTTTTCTCCGTTTTCTACAGAACTTCAGGCGCCAGAGAAATTATCTTCATAAAATTCTTATCTCTTAACTCGCGGGCGACGGGCCCGAATACACGCGTTCCACGCGGTGTACCCTGCTTATCTATAATCACAACTGCATTAGAATCAAACTTAACCGAAGAGCCGTCACTTCTTCTAATAGGAAAACTGGCCCTTACCAATACAGCTCTTACAACTTCACCTTTCTTAACCACGCCGTCCGGAATTGCCTCCTTAACACTTCCGGTAATAGTATCTCCAATTTGGGCGAACTTCTTATTAGACCGTCCAATAACTTTAATACAGGCCACTCTTTTTGCCCCGGTATTATCTGCTACATTTAAGATAGAACGCATTTGTATCATTTCAACACCTCAACCAAACGCCATCTTTTCTCTTTAGATAAAGGCCTTGTTTCCATGATCTTTACTTTCTGGCCAGCCAAAGCAAGATTTCCTTCATCATGAACCTTATATTTCCTGTATTTCTTTATCATCTTTTTATACAAAGCGTGTTTAGCCAGCCTTTCAACCTTCACAATAATAGTTTTCTCCATTTTATCCGATACGACAACTCCGATAAGTTCCTTCCTTTTACCCCGGGATTTCATTTCTTAACCTCTTTTTTTATTGTCCTTTCATTAAGGACCGTCTTTATTCTTGCAACATCACGGCGGTTTATTGCTATTTCATGCGGCTTTTGAAGCTTTCCTATTTTAATTTCCGAACGCAGCTGTATCAGCTTTTTATAAATCTCCTGTATTTTTTGATTCAATTCTATATCTGTTAAATTTCTTAAATCCTTGGTTTTCATAACATCTCTCTTTTAATGAATTTACAGGCTAAAGGCAATTTGTCCGAAGCCAGCTTAAATGCCTGACGCGCCATTTCCTCAGGGACACCTTCTAATTCAAATAAAATCCTGCCTCTTTTTACAACAGCTGCCCAGTGTTCAACGGTACCTTTTCCTTTACCCATTCTTGTTTCAAGCGGTTTCTTAGTCACCGGCTTATCAGGAAATATTCTGATCCAGAGCTTGCCGCCTCTATTAAGTTTTCTCATTATTGCAACACGCGAAGCCTCTATCTGATTATTAGTTATCCAGACATTGCCAAGCGCCTGAAGCCCAAATTCGCCAAAAGCAATATTCGTAGCCCCTTTTGAAATTCCCCGGCGCCTGCCGCGCTGCATTTTTCTGAATTTTACTCTTTTGGGCATCATAACCATAATTTACATCTCCCCAGTTGTTTCTTTATTCTCTAAAACAGCATCACCTGTATAAACCCAGACTTTAACTCCAATAAGCCCGGCTTTAGTCTTGGCTTCTGCAAAACCATATTCAATATCAGCCCTTAAAGTCTGCAGAGGAATTTTACCTACCTTATATGTTTCACGCCTTGCAATTTCATGCCCTCCCAATCTGCCTGCGCAGCTAATCTTTATTCCTTTAACCTCATTTTGCATTGCAAATTGAATAGCTTTTTTCATAGCTTTCCTGTGAGAAACTCTTTTCATCATCTGAAGAGCAACATTCTCAGCCACCAACTGGGCGTTTGCAGCAGGGCGTTTTACTTCCTTTATATCTATGCCCAATTCTTTATCTTTAACAATACTCTGCAGGTCTTCCTGTACCCTGTCAATCTCAGCACCACGCCTGCCTATAATCACACCGGGCCTTGCCGTATGTATAATAACTTTTACTTTTTCAGGGTATCTTTCTATTTCAATATTAGCTATGCCTGCAAATTTCAGCTTATCTTTGATGTATCTCCTTATTTCAAAATCCTCCTTGATAAATTTCTTCATCAAATCCGGTTTTGCAAACCATCTGGAACTCCAGCCTTTAATATAACCTAATCTATATCCCAAAGGATGAACTTTATGCCCCATCTATTTCTTTCCTCCTTTAGCTTTGGCTTTAACTTTTGCTTTAACTTTTGCTTTAACTTCAGCTTTAACTTTTACTTTTGAATCTTTTCTGAGGTCCAGCTCTAAAAGCACATGAGAAGTCCTTTTCTTTATCATATTAGCCCTGCCCATAGTCGCCGCACGGGACCTCTTAAGCGCAGGGCCCTGGTCTGCACATATCTTGGAAATATAAAGATTTTCTCTCTCAAGAGAATGGTTATTCTCGGCATTCGCAACAGCAGATTTCAGCACTTTGCCTATAAGATAAGCTGAGTTTTTATTGAGTCCAGCCAGCACAATCTCAGCCGCAGCTACATCTCTGCCTCTGATAAGATCCAGCACCTGTCTCACTTTTCTGGGCGAAACCTTTATAAATTTTGCACTTGCTTTTGTAACAGCCATATTTATTTTCCTATTTCTTTGTAATTTTTGCTTTTGATTTAATACCGCTATGCCCTCTAAAAATACGCGTAGGAGAAAACTCTCCAAATTTATGTCCGACCATTTTCTCCGTCACATGAATGGAAATAAAAGTTTTACCATTATGTACTTCAAACGTAAGCCCCACAAATTCAGGAATTACAGTGGAGCGCCGGGACCAGATTCTTATCGGTTTCTTTTCCCCTGTTTTCAATATTTTATTTACCTTTTCAATAAGGCTCTTGTCCACAAACGGCCCTTTTTTTAATGACCTTGGCATACTATTTCTTCCTCCTCTTTACAATAAACTTATTGGTCACCTTATTTTTCTTTCTCGTTCTAAGACCTTTAGAAGGCCACCCCCATGGTGAAACCGAAGGCCTGCCGCCTGAAGTATCTCCTCCCATAGGATGGTCTACAGGGTTCATAGCAACGCCTCTAACATGAGGCCTGATACCCAGCCATCTGGAACGCCCTGCTTTGCCGCGGGTAATATTCATATTGTCTGCATTGCCAACAGAACCAATAGTTGCATAACAATCTAACTGCACCAGCCTGACTTCTCCGGAAGGCAGCTTTACATGGGCAAAATTACCCTCTTTAGCTAGAATCTGCGCCCATGTTCCTGCTGACCGCACCAATTGAGCGCCGCATCCTTTATTCAATTCCAAATTATGGATGGAAATTCCTGATGGTATTTTCCTGAGAGGCAAAGCATTGCCAACCTTAATCTCAGCATCTTCTGAAGCCGCAACAACATTGCCTACTTCCAATCCCGCAGGATGTAATATATATCCTTTTTCTCCATCTTCATATTCCAACAATGCAATTCTGGCACTCCTGTTAGGATCATATTCAATAGATAAAACACGCGCGTTACCACTTTTATCCCGCCTAAAGTCCAAGCATCTATAACGCCTTTTATGTCCTCCGCCGCGCCTTCTCATAGTAATATGGCCGCTATTATTCCTGCCGGCCTTCTTTTTCAAAGGCCGTATTAAAGACTTACAGGGGCTCTTTTCCGTAACCTCTCCGAATGTAGAATAACTCTGAAATCTCAACGATGATGTTACCGGATTCCTTTTCTTTATTGCCATTATATTTGCCTCACTCTATCTTGAAACCTTCTTTTAAAGTTACTATCGCTTTTTTGCCTGTTGAAGTCTTACCGGGAGAATTCCATCTCAACCGCCTGGGTTTAGAGGAAATCTTAACCGTTGAAACAGATTTAACTTTAACACCATAAACTTTCTCAACAGCTTCTTTTATCTCTATCTTATTAGCCGCTCTATCCACTTCTAATATGTACTTATTATCTGCTGCAATCATTGTACCTTTCTCTGTAGTCAATGACCTTTTTATGATTTTATAAATATTCATTTTTTCTTGACTCTCTCAACAACCTCATCTAAACCGGATTTTGTTATAATAACTTTTTTACAATTCAAAACATCATAAGCAGTTACATCTTTGGAATTCGTTATAAAAACATTGGGTATATTTCTAGAAGATAATTTTACTGAATATATAAGTGATTCCTTTACAGCAGAAAT
>CAZLTA010000012.1:0-14403 GCA_964562345.1 uncultured Planctomycetia bacterium | reverse complement strand
CTCTTCTTCTTGAGATTCCTCCTTACAGACGTCCGCAGATAAAGGCTGTATTTAAAAAACTTTGGATGCGTATTGGAGGTTTTTTAATGTCAGCGATACCTTATGTTCTTTTGGGTGTTTTAATTGTTAATATGCTCTATTCTTTAGGGATAATCGATTTTCTTGCAGGTGTTTTTGCTCCTTTCCTAAAACATATCTGGGGTTTGCCTTCCTCCTCGATTTCGGCTCTGTTAATTGGTTTTTTAAGAAAAGACGTTGCAGTAGGTATGCTGGGGCCTTTAGCGCTTACAACAAAACAATTGATAATAGGGTGCGTTATCTTAGCCATTTATTTTCCCTGCGCGGCTACTTTTATAGTTCTGGTTAAGGAATTAGGCCTGAAGGATATGTTTAAAGCGGCGTTGATTATGGTTTTTACTGCAGTTATAGTTGGAGGGTTTTTAAACTTAGTATTATAAAAGGAGATTTATCCAGTTGACTTTTAGAGGGCTATTCTTTAGAATTTTTGCTATGAATTGTAAAAAAATACTGCTCGTTTTAGTACCGTTATTTTTAATCGGGCAGACTGCGTTCTCATACTGGATTTGGACGCCTGAATTAGGCAAGTGGATAAATCCTAAAAATTATGTCAGAGATACCCCCGAGGAGCAGTTTAATTTGGGGTATAAGCTCTATCAGGAAGAGAACCACAAGAAGGCTATTGATGCATTCAACAAACTTATTAAATACTTCCCCAAGTCCAAGTATGCGCCTGAGGCACAGTTTTATGTCGGCCAGGCTTATGAACGGCTGGGCAATTATTACCAGGCATTTAAATCCTACCAGAAGATAATAGATACATATCCTTATACTGCAAGAGTTGATGAAGTTATTTCTTTAGAATATAAAATAGGTAATCTATTTTTCGTGCGCAGTAATAAAGAAAGAACTCTGATGGAAAAGATTTCTTTCTTAGACGATAATGCCAGGGCAATTGAGATATTCCAGAAGGTGGTAGAAGATTCTCCCTATGGGGAATATGCTTCTCTGGCTCAGTTCAAACTGGGCCTGCTTTACAGGAGAATTCATGATTTTGCCAATTCCGAGGAGTCATTCAAAAATGTGATTACTAATTACCCTGCTTCTGAACTTGTGGATGACGCTGTCCTGCAGCTTGCCGAGGTAGCATCGGAAAAAGAGCATAAAGTTGATTATTCTCAGGAAGGAACAGAAGTTGCCATAAAAAGGCTGGAGGAACTTTCAACTGTCGGTAAAATGCCCCAAGAGGGGGAAAAAGTTCTTGAAAAACTGAAAGGAAGAGAGGCAGAAAGTTTATTCAATACCGCAAAGTTTTATGAGAAACAGAAACTGTACCCCAGTGCGGTTATTTATTATGAAGAGGTTGCTAAAAAATATCCCCATAGCGATTGGGCTGTTAAGGCTGTAGAAAAAGCAGCAGAATTAAAAAAGAAAGGGAATAAGTGAAAAAACTTATTATAGTTTTATTTTTACTTTCCGGCTGCGGATATACGCTGAAAAATGTCAAAGAATCTCCCTATAAAACTGTTTTTATCCCCGCCTTTCATAACAAAATTGTAATCCAGAAAGATTCATCCGATTACAAACTTTATTACCGCGGGTTGGAAATAGAATTAGAGAATATTCTAAAGGAGAGATTCAGGTATGACGGTAATGTTTTACCTGTTTCCAATGCAGATAATGCGGACATTGTAATAAAAGGCGAAATTTTAGATTATAACAAGGATGCGCTTCGCTATGCCAGCAATGAAGATATCGATGAATACAGAATAAGCATTAAAGCCGAGGTGGAATTATTGAAAAAAGACGAGCAGATATGGAAAGAACAGATTTCAGGAGAGTCCACTTATCTTACTACAGGCGTTAATGCCAAAAGCGAAACTGCAGCAGTAAGAGATGCTCTTAAGGATTTATCCCGCAATATTATAGATAGAGTTTTGGGGGATTGGTGAGTGCATTCCTCATATATTCTAAGGATCCCTATATCGCAGAGATTTTTTTAGAATCTCAGATTGAAAAAAACAAACCCCAAAAAGTTCTCAGATATTTTTTTAAAAAATCAAAATTCAAAGATATTGCGTCACAGATATTTAATCATTCTCTTTTCGAAAGTAAAACCATTTATTTTCTGGAAGATGCAGAAACTCTCAAAGATAAAGACATTCACTTTTTGCGTGAAAAAGTAGATTTTAGACAACTGCAGGATATCTATATATTTCATCTGGTGAGTAAAACGTATTGGTTAAAGCTCCCCAGCTGGGAAGGTATTAAAGGGCTTAAAATTGAGGAATTGAAATTCAGCCCGCTGGATATTAAAAATTACCTTGAGAATATTACAGAAAAAATACTCGCACCCCAGGTGCTGCAGTATATTATCCAGGTTTATCAGAAAAGTTATGATATAAAAGAAATTATAGATTCATCTTCTAAAGCGGCTTTATTAAATCCTGAGAACAGAATGCTGGATATTAAATCGCTGCAGCTGTTTTTAGAGGAAAAAGACCCTCCGGAAATTAAATACCTTCAGCAGAGCCTGAAACGGAAAGATATTAAGCATAGTATGGAAACGGTTAATTCACTTTTGGAAAAAGGGTATAAAGAAGAGGGAATTTTGCTTTCTCTCATTTCGCGGCTTTCCCAGGATGTGTCTTCGGATGAAGCAGAATTTATATTGGGCCTTGAAAGGAACTTTAAAACCGGTAGCAAAGATGCGCCTTTTCTCCTTCTGGAGCTGTTGTTTTTTTGCTGCCAGAGGGAAGTGCTTGAGATGGGATTGCCTGCGGGGTGATTAAAAATGATAAAGCACAAAAAAATTAAAGCCGGCAAAAAATATATTGATGCGGTATTGATTAAACTTTCCAGCAAGAATCTAATTGTTTTAAAAGGGAGCCGCGGATATATTATGTGCGGGTATTTAAATTTAAAAGCTGCAAATAAATTTAAGGATGCAGCTGTTAAAATAACAGGAGTAAATAGCATTAAAGATGCATTGAATGCAGAAGTGTCAGCTTTAAGCCGTTATGCGGGGAAGCTGGGGATATATAAAGGGCAGTCTGTCAGGGAAGTTCTTAAAATCATTGCTTAAGAATCAATATGAAATCCAGGAAATTTGTTGTCTTCTGTGTGCTTTTTCTAATCTATGCAGCTTTCTTTATTGTCATGACATTTCCTTTGAGCCTGGATTTTAAAAATTTTTTTATTTCTGATGAAGGTGATGCCCCTTCATTTGTATGGAATATATATAATTTTACTGATAATGTGCGCAGTTTTAAAAATCCTTTTGTAACTGATAAAATATTCTATCCCCGGGGAGCTAATCTGATTCTGCATACTTATTCTCCTGTCTACGGCATTTTGGGGTTAATGTGTGGAGATAATTATGTGCTCAGTTTAAATATCGTTGTATTCATAAGTTTTATTCTTTCTGCCTTTGGGGCTTATCTATTATGTAATCATTATGTTAACAATAGATTGTTATCATCTCTGGCCGGATTTATTTATGCCTATTGCCCGTATAAGCTGATGCATTTATTCAGCCATTACCATTTGATGCTTACAGCAGCAATACCTTTTTTTGTGCTTATTTTTGTAAAAACTTTCAAATATTCGGTAAATAAAGGCAGGCTGGTTTTAAGTGCAAAAAGAAATTTGATATATCTTGCGGTGCTGTTTATTATTACCTTATTGTCTGATTATTATTATTCTTTTTACCTGGGAATGTTTACTCTTATTTACATCGCATATTTTAACTTCCGCATTTATAAGATAAATTTCTTCTCCAGAAAGAGCATTATTTGGTGCCTGGGGATATTGTTTATTTCCAATGTATTAGTGAAATTATTTCAATATTTTAATATGAGTGATAAAGGCGGGCTTTTCATGAGTGCTGATGTTGCCGGCTTCCTGGTCCCTTCGCCGTACAGCAGGTTCTTGAGCAATGATTTAATCCGTAATTTTTATTTTAATATTATCGGCGAGTCAATGGAGAAAGTTTTATATATCGGCTGTGTACTTTTAGTTTTTTCTGCGTGCTATTTTCTATTTCGGAACTACGAGAAAGATTCTTATGATATAAAGGTTATTCCGTTTCTTATAGTTTGTTTTTTGATATTTTCAATGCCGGTTTTTTCATTTGCCGGGAAAAAGATGTTTGCTTTACCCAGCGCGCTTTTCCATTTTATACCATTTTTAAATAATTACAGAGCTCCTACCAGATGGGCAGTGATGATAATGCTGTTTCTGCCTATTTTAAGCTGTTTGTTTATTAAAAGGCATATTTTAAGCCGTCTTCCTGAAAAACTGCATCTTACTTTTATAACAGT
Organism: uncultured Planctomycetia bacterium; assembly: GCA_964562345.1. Taxonomy (GTDB): domain Bacteria; phylum Omnitrophota; class Gorgyraeia; order Kaelpiales; family Kaelpiaceae; genus Saelkia. Next base: position 10,063 of record CAZLTA010000012.1, on the reverse strand, counting down.
TCTGTTTTTGCTCGTTTTTATTGAGTATGGCCAGAAATCATATCCTGTTGAAGCCATGCAGGAAGTGCCTAAAGTTTATCATGAGCTGGCTCTTAAAAAAGACGGTGTGCTTTTGGAAATTCCTCTGGGATTTAGAGATGGTTTTGGAAAGGTTGGGCTTGAAAATACGACGCAGATGTTTTACCAGACCATACACCATAAAAAAATACTGTCCGGGATGGTTTCCCGTTTTAAGCGGGAAAAATTCGATTTTTTCTTAAGCAATCAGGTTGTTTTGGAATTGATAATGTTGGAGCTTAGCAGAAAAACGGATTTACAATTGTCCGATAAAGATATCCTTGTTTTTTTGAAAACATTTGATGTTAAATATATATTGATATATCCCGAATACCGGAATTCTGTTATTGAAGGATTTATTGTTAAAAACTTTTCCCGCTATATTGCAGACAGTGAAGATATAGATAGATATTTGTTAATAACTTTTTAAAACGGGGTTCAATGATTATGGCTTTATTAACCTGTTTATTTCATAAGATATACAAAATAGCAGCAATGCGGGCTGCGAAGCGTCCTTTAGGGTTACCCCGACCCCCGGAAATCTCAGGGAGATTTCTCGGGAGGCGAATATTTCATGATATTTATGAAATATTCGGGTTAAAACAGCTTGATTTGATGTAAAAAGGAGGTGTATATTGAAGCCAATGAAGAGATATATCGGTTTGTTTGCAGTTGGCGCATCTTTAATGTTGTCAGTTAATGCCTTATCTAAAGAGCGTGTTTTAATCATCAGAGAGGCAAAAAAATCCAGGCATACAACAGTTGCAGTCGAGGCATATCTGGAAGGAGATATTCTAGAGGTAAAAGTTATTGCCAGAATGCGCAGGACAAAACCCAGAATTTATAATGTTATTTTCTTAGGTCCTAAAGTTGGGAGGGTTGTCCCTGATGTACGGGAGACTCTTTATCCGGCAATGGAGGGAGAGGAGTCTTTCCCGACTAAGGAGAGAGAAGGTTTTATCAGTTTTGATGAGAAGGTAAAAACTAAAGAAGCGCGCGGAACCTTAACAAAAGAATTGCTTAAATTTAGAATTCCAGCTGACAGAATAATTGCCGGCAGGCGTTATCAAATCTGGGTAAAAGTAGAAAGTATGCAGAGGAGTGGGGATAGAGAGTCTTTCAAGTTCGATTTGGAAAACTTTCCTCAGTTTTTTTCAGAATAAGTAAAATCCCTCTTTGCAATGATATCTAAGTTGAATAATATTTGCAGCAACTTTCTTTTTTTGTTAGTTAAAATATTTTCCAGCATAGATAGGGTGTAATATAATTAGGTAAAGTAGTTATAGCGATATTCCCGTTGATACTGTTAATAATGTGTTGGTCAGGATGTTTTTAGCTTGTCTAAAAATATTTAAGATAGTAAACTATGTTTCAAGTTACAACGATGTGGTTGGATAACAAATCAGAAATTCTCACCGCAGAGGGGCAGATTAAAAATATTGTTTTGTTTGATAACAATGTTCTTGCTGATATAATATTGCGGAGTATCAAAATTTAAGGGAGGTATTATGCCAAGGCGTAACGATATAAACAAAATTCTTATTATCGGTTCAGGACCTATAATTATCGGCCAGGCCTGTGAATTTGATTATTCAGGAACCCAGGCTTGCCGGGCGCTCAAAGAGGAATGTTATAAAGTTATACTTGTCAATTCCAACCCTGCAACTATCATGACAGACCCGGGAACAGCAGACAAGACATATATCGAACCTCTTACCGTATAAAGCCTTGAGAAAATCATAGAAAAAGAAGCTCCGGATGCACTCCTTCCTAATTTAGGAGGACAGACCGGGCTTAATCTTGCCGCCAGTCTTTATAAATCGGGTGTATTAGAAAAGTATGGTGTTGAGATTATTGGTGTTAAAGCGGATGCCATTGAACGGGGAGAGGATCGCCTTGTGTTTAAAGAAACAATGAATAGCCTCGAGATACCAATGCCAAAATCTGAAATATCACAATCTGTTGAAAAAGCGGAGCAGATAGCAGAAGAGTTAAAATATCCTGTTGTCCTTCGGCCGGCTTATACTTTAGGCGGAACAGGAGGGGGTATTGTATACAATGTTGAAGAGCTAAGAATTGTTGCAATAAGAGGGCTGGCGGCAAGTATGGTGCATCAGGTTCTGGTCGAGGAAGCTGTTATTGGCTGGGAAGAACTTGAACTTGAGGTTGTGCGGGATAAGAAGAATCAGCTGATTACCGTATGTTTTATCGAAAATATCGATGCCATGGGCGTGCATACAGGAGACAGTTTCTGTGCAGCTCCTATGCTGACTGTTCCTGAAAAATTACAAAAAAGGATGCAGGAGTTATCTTATAAAATCGTAGAAGCAATTGGAGTAATAGGCGGAACCAATATACAATTTGCGCATAACCCCATAGACGATAGACTGGTTGTTATTGAAATTAATCCCAGAACTTCGCGTTCATCTGCATTAGCATCAAAGGCGACAGGGTTTCCTATTGCCAGAATTTCTACAAAACTTGCGGCAGGTTTTACCATGGATGAAATACCTTACTGGAGGGACGGCAGCTTAGAGAAATATACGCCAAGCGGTGACTATGTTGTAATAAAATTTGCCAGATGGGCGTTTGAAAAATTTCCTCAGGCAAAAGATATTTTAGGTACCCAGATGAAAGCAGTCGGCGAAGTTATGAGTATAGCCAGGACATTTAAAGAGGCATTTCAGAAATCAATAAGGTCGCTGGAAATAAAAAGATATGGATTGGGGAATGCGGGAGATTTTAATACACTTTCAGTTGAGGAGTTAAAAAAGCGTTTGTCTTTTCCGTCCAGCGAGCGTGTTTTTCTTATCTATGAATCTTTGCGTAAAGGTGTAAGTATTGATGAACTCCACAATCTGACCTATATCGGGAAATGGTTTATACGCGAGATGAAAGAGCTGGTGGATTTTGAGGAAAAAATACTTAAATATTCATGGGATAAATTACCTGACGAGGATTTAATAACAGCAAAAGAGTTTGGTTTTTCGGATAAATATTTAGCATCCCTTTTCAATATTAAAGAAAACGTCGTAAGGAAGAAAAGAATTTCTCTCGGCAAGACAGCAATATTTAAAGCAGTGCCTGTCAGTGGAGTCGAAAATGCAGCCTACTATTATTCTACTTATTCTAAAGGTGAAGATGAGGTTCCTGTTTCATCCAATAAAAAGGTAATGATTTTAGGAGGCGGTCCGAACAGGATAGGACAGGGCATAGAGTTTGATTATACCTGTGTGCATGCGGCGTTTGCACTTCGCGACGAAGGATATGAATCTATTATGGTTAACTGTAATCCCGAAACAGTCTCAACGGATTATGATATCTCTAATAAACTTTATTTTGAACCTTTAACAGTTGAAGATGTTTTGGCAATCTATGAAAAAGAAAAGCCCGAGGGTGTCATTGTTCAGTTCGGAGGTCAGACTCCTTTAAATATAGCCCAGGAGTTAAAGGATAATGGTGTAAATATATTAGGTACGACTCCGGAAAGTATACGTTTTGCAGAAGACAGAGAGCGGTTCCGGGAGAAAATGATAAATTTAGGTATCCCTCAGCCCCAAAGCGATACGGCTCGTTCGCTGGAAGAGGTTGTAAAAATTGCAAATAAAATAGGATATCCTTTAATAGTCAGGCCTTCTTTTGTTTTAGGCGGCCGGGGTATGGAGGTTATTTATGATGAAAAGATGCTTATAAAATATGCTCGGGAGGCGATTCAGGTGAGCCCTGAATATCCTATGCTTATTGATAGATTTTTGGAGCACGCTGTAGAAGCAGAGGTAGATGCTTTATCTGACGGCGAAAATACTTTTGTTGCTTCTGTCATGGAGCACATTGAGTATGCAGGGGTTCATTCCGGAGATTCTGCTTGTGTTATTCCACCCAGAACCATTACAAAAGAACATCTTAAGACCATAGAAGAGTATACTTTCAAGATTGCAAAGGAGTTAAAAGTAGTTGGACTGATGAATATTCAGTATGCTATTTGTGATAATAAAGTGTATATTTTAGAAGCAAATCCGAGAGCATCGCGTACCGTACCTCTGGTTTCTAAAGTAACAGGGATGCCTATTGCACATATTGCAACACTTCTGATGTTAGGTAAAAAAATAACAGATTTCCCTCAGCTAAAGGTTTATAATCTTACGTACGTAGGGGTAAAAGAAGCGGTGTTTCCGTTCAACATGTTTCCGGAAGTAGACCCTCTTCTTGGTCCTGAAATGAGAGCAACAGGTGAAGTTTTGGGTATTGCTAATAGTTTTGGGCTTGCGTTTTATAAAGCCGAGGAAGCAGCCGGTTCTAAACTTCCGATGGCAGGAAATGTATTACTTACCGTTAAAGACAAAGATAAACCGGAGTTAATTTCTATTGCCGAAAGGTTGAAGAAATTAGGGTTTAATATTTATGCTACGGAAAATACAAGCCGGTTTTTGAAAAAACAGGGTATAACTAATACCAAAATAAAGAAATTGCATGAAGGCAGGCCCAATATTTCTGATGCGATTAAAAATAATGAAATTCAGCTTATAATCAATACTCCAATAGGTAAAGATAGCAAATATGATGATAGCTATATCCGTATTATGGCTATACAGAACAAGATTCCTTATGTTACGACTATAGCAGCAGCTGAGGCAAGCGTCGAGGGTATTGAGGCTGTTATGAGTGAGGAAATTCTTCCAATGTCTCTGCAGGATTATTATGTGATGAGTCTTAACAGAAAGGTTTAATATAACCGGGTTATTGCTTGCGCAAAAAATTTTCTGTTATAATCATCTTTATTTAGTTGTTAATTATTACATCAACAATATGAATAAAATCAAACCAGAACTCATATCTCCTGCCGGCGATTGGTCCTCGCTTGTTACCGCAGTTGAAAACGGGGCGGATGGTGTTTACTTCGGAGTCAAAGGGTTCAATATGCGCGAGAGGGCAGTTAATTTTAAACCATCAGAGTTTAAGAAAATAATGGATTTCCTGCATAAGAATTCTAGAAAAGGTTATCTGGCACTTAACGTTATTGTAAGAAATGAAGAATTAACTAAAGTAAGAAGAATTTTACAATATGCAAAATCTGCAGGGGTTGATGCTGTAATACTCTGGGATATGGCGGTTTTATCTATGGCGCGTGATTTGAAACTGCGTATTCACCTTTCAACACAGGCAAGCGTTTCTAATTTTAAAGCCGTATTAAGTTATGCCAAACTGGGGGTGAAAAGAATAGTCTTAGCCCGGGAATGCAGTATTTCTGATATCAAAAAAATAATTGCTGCTATTAAAAAAGAGCGCCTTAAATGTGAAATAGAAACTTTTATCCATGGCGCAATGTGTATCAGTATCTCAGGAAGGTGTTTTCTCTCATATTATTCATTCGGAGAATCTGCAAACAGAGGCCGTTGTCTGCAGCCCTGCAGGAGAGAGTTCATCATAAAAGAAAAACAGGGCGGCTCAGAATATGTTTTGGGTAAGGATTATATCTTGAGTCCTAAAGATTTATGTACAATAGATTTTATAGATAGTTTAATTGGTGCAAAAATAGACGCTTTTAAAATTGAGGGCAGGATGCGTTCGCCGGAATATATAAAGGTTGTAACATCTGTCTATAGAAGAGCGATAGATGCTTTTTATGAAAATAGATTAACTGAATCTCTGAAAAAAGGGTTGAAGAGAGAACTTAGGAATGTGTATAACAGAGGGTTCTCAGACGGTTTTTATTTTAAAAGTCCGGATGGAGATATAAGCAGGCGCTTGGAACATTTATATAAAAAAGTTTTTCTCGGTGAGGTTAAAAGATATTATCCCAAAATCTCTGTTGCAGAGATAATAGTTCAGGCTGGCTCCTTGAAAAAAGGAAGCAAGTTATTATTTATGGGCAAGAATACATCTGTGCAGTTTCAAACAGCGTCTGAAATTCAACAGGAGCATAGATATGTGACTTGTGTTAAAAAAGGCGAGCTGGCAGGAGTCAAAGTTTCTTTCAAGGTTAAGGCTGGCGATAAGGTTTATCTCTGGAGAAGTAATCTTTTATCCTTTGGCGCGGTTCAATAACATTTGCAGCCTGGAAATATAGCGGGAAGCTTTATTCTTATGAATAATATTATTGCTTGCTGCCTGCATCAGGCGTTTTTCTAATTCTCTGAAATATTCCTCAGCTTCGGAAGATTTTTTTTCCTCAACAAGCTCTTTGAATTTTTTTATCCTGGTTTTCAGTTCAGACTTTACGGTTTTATTCTGTAAATATCTTTTTCTGTTCTGTTTTAATCTTTTACATGCAGATTTTAAATTGGGCATTGCTAAACCTCCGCTTTTGGGACAAAATATAACATACATCGTTTCAACTTGTCAAACAATTAAATAGACAAATAATGTTTAAGCAGATTCTGAAGAAAACTTTTACCATTGGCACTGCTACGTTTATAAGCAGAATTTTTGGTTTTATACGCGATATTTTAATTGCTTTTTTCTTCGGAACTACACCTGCCGCGCAGGCATTTGTCGTATCTTTCAGGTTGCCGAATATCTGGCGCAGTTTTGTAGGAGAAGAAGCGGTGAACGCAGCGATTGTGCCCGTGCTTTCGGAATACAGCGCCAGGCAAGATTTAGATGCATTCTGGAAAATTTCCCTGTCGCTTTTGAAGTTTTCTTTCCTGTTTTTATTTCTCTTGGCACTGGCAGGTGTGGCTCTGGCGCCGCTGTTAGTTAAAATAATCGCCCCCGGTTTTAGCACGGATTTATCAAAATATGAACTTTGCGTTCGTCTTACAAGATTTATATTTCCATACATTTTTCTTATAGGATTAACAGCAATGACAGCGGGTATTGTTATATCCCGAAAGATATTCTGGAGTTATTCATGGGCTCCGGCAGTACTGAATATTTCGATAATATCAAGCCTGCTTATTCTGAATAAAAGATTCGGGATTTATGCTCTTGCGGTTGGGATAATCATAGGCGGAATTCTGGAATTAATACTGCAGTTTCTGGCTTTCAAAAAAGCCCGTCCCCGAAAAATAAAATCTCCTCTTATTCATCCGGAGTTCAGGCGAATCTCAAGACTGCTTATACCCAGATTCTGCGGGGCAGGGGTGTATCAGATAAATATTTTTGTGGATACAATCCTGGCTTCGCTTGAAACCGTTGTCGGCTCCGGCGGTATTGCAGCTCTTTACTATGCCCAGAGATTTGTCCAGCTGCCTCTGGCTGTTTTTGCGACTTCTTTGGCAACAGCAGTATTGCCGTTTTTTTCCGCCCATTCGGCAAACAAAACAATCGATAAAATGGGAGAAAATCTTTTGTCTTCTTTGCGGTTTGTATCCTTTATCATGATTCCGGCTGCTTTTGGTTTCATTGTTTTGGGAAAGGAAATAATCGAAACGGTTTTTCAATACGGGCGTTTTTCAGCGTATTCCACAGCTATTACATCGCAGGCTTTAAAATTCTATGCCCTGGGGCTGGTCTTTTATGCCGGTATAAAAATACTTGTTGCGACGTTCTATTCGCTTCAGGATACTTTAACGCCGGTTAAGATTTCATTGATTTCTCTTTTTGTCAATATCGGCTTAAGTGTAATGCTAATGTTTCCCATGAAACTTTCAGGTCTGTGTCTTGCAACATCAATTGCTGCAGCATGTAACTTTTCTCTATTGTGGCGGGCTTTGAAGAAAAAGATGCCTTTGCACAGCAGTGCAATTTTTAAGCCGGTTTTAAAAACCGTCATAGCTGCCTTTTTAATGAGCGGGATATTAATTTTACTTAAAAGCTGGATAACAACAAAAATTGAAGCACAGGTGCTGAATTTATCGATTCTTTTAATAGCAGGAGTGATTTCCTATCTGCTAATAGCCGCTGCTTTCGGGCTGAAAGAAGCAAAATCTTTATTGAGATGGAAAAGAATAAAATAAATAAACTGCCGGATTTGCCGGGAGTCTATATTTTTAGAAATAAGAACAGGAGAATTTTATATATCGGAAAAGCAAATTCTATCCGCAAACGCATTAAAGATCACTTTACCCAGAGCGGCAAAGTTTTAAAAGAAGCAAATATAATTGGACAGGCGGAGAAATTAGAATTTATTATTACTGCTTCAGAATCCGAAGCCCTGCTATTAGAAGCTTATTTAATCAAAAGAAAGCAGCCGCGTTATAATATCAATTTCAGGGATGATAAATCATATCCTTCGGTAAAAATTACTCTCAAAGAAGATTTTCCCAGGGTTTCTATCACCCGCATCAAAAAGAGCGACGGCTCTTTATATTTGGGGCCTTATCCGGATGTTAAAGAGCTCATGAGTTCTCTTAAAATTTTGAGGTTTGTATTCCCCTTCAGGAGCTGCAGACTGTTTCCCAAATCAGCTTGTTTGTATTTTCATATTAATCTTTGCCCGGCTCCCTGTATGGGAAAAATAGATAAAGACGAATACCGTAAAAACATTGTTGAGGTGATTAAATCACTTCTGGGTGATATCGATGGAGTTATGGAAGATTTGACCCATGATATGGATATATGTGTTGAAGGAAGAAAATTTGAAAAAGCAGCTTTAATTAGAGACAGGCTGAAGGCGCTGGGTAAAGTTTCCGTTCTTTTTGGCGGTTATAAAAGTATAAATGTTCAGGAGAATATCAGGCAGAAATTAAATCTGCCTCATTTACCGCGTGTTATTGATGCTGTTGATGTTTCAAATATTTCCGGGACATCTGCTGTGGGAAGCGTCGTAAGGTTCAAGGACGGTGCGCCTTTAAAAAATTACTACCGCAGGTTCAGGATTAAAAAGCAGAACTTCATAGACGATTACAGAATGATGGCCGAAGTTGTGATAAGGCGTTATCGGAATGTTACAGAGAAAGATGCTCCTGATTTGATTATTTTAGACGGCGGGAAGGGGCATTTGAACAGGATTGATGAGGTATTAAAAGATAATTTAAATTTGGACTTTCCTTTAATTGCTTATGCCAAGGGGAAAGATGTTTTGTATTCTAAATATAAAAGAGCGGGGTCTTACTTTGCAGATGGTTCTGCCGAGAAAAATATTTTGATAAGGATTAGAGATGAGGCGCACCGGTTTGCTGTCGGGTATCATAAATATCTGCGGAGCAGAAAAATGCAGGAATCAGTATTCAGTAGTATTCCCGGTATCGGAGAAGAGAGGATAAAATCAATTTTAAAACAGTTAAATAAAATAGAGGATTTTAAAAATATAAGTTTTGATGATTTAAAAAAAATAGAAGGAATTGGGAGTGTGCTTGCGGAGAGAGTATATGAATACATTAAGCAGAAAAGAAATTAAAATCCTCATCAAGTATTTGCCGCTTTTTGAGGAAAAAGTTCTTTTAAAAGTGCTTCAAATACCTCTGGGAGAAACCCGGAGTTATAAATGGGTAGCCGAAAGCATTGGTTTGCCGAAATGCGCAAGGAGGGTTGGAAAAGCTTTAAGCAAAAATCCATATCCTTTCTTAATCCCCTGTCACAGGGTTATAAGAGCAAACGGTGCGTTGGGAGGATATGTGCTGGGGATTGAGGTGAAAAGATTTTTGTTGGATTTGGAAAAAAAGGCGAAATCAGTTATAATGAAGAACGTAGATAAGCACAGATAAATAGTTCCACTATTTTGTTTCGCAAATTAGTGGGGGTAATAAAATGCTTGTACTCCTTGGGTTGATTTCGAAGAAATCAGGGGGTATAATTCGCTCTACGATTTACGAAACGTAGTGCCCTGAGGAATTTGTAGAATTCCCAGGACTAAGTCTTTGAAATCGCTTCGCGATTTCTAAGGGCTCGTAAATCGTGAGCTCATTATAATCGGTATTTTCCGCTTCGAGGAATGTGCTAAAATTCTTAAGATAATTTTAGCACTCTCAGCGGAGCTTGTACCCTCTGGTTTGATTTCGAAGAAATCAAGGGGGGATAATTCGCAGACGGCTGACGCCTAAAATTTTCAGCCTCTGGAGAGGCTGAAAATTTACTGCTCATTAGGAGGTGGTCATGGAAGAGAATTTGGAACAGAGGGTAAAAC
>CAZLTA010000011.1:0-14666 GCA_964562345.1 uncultured Planctomycetia bacterium | reverse complement strand
TGTTTTAACCAGCGAGGGGAAGAAAGTCCTTGATTTAAAAAAAACCGGTTTCAGAAAAAGAATAGAAGAACTATTCCCTCAGATGGAAAACAAATTGATTTATCTGGAATCGGAGAGCAGCTTATTTAAGCTAAAAGCATTTTTATCCAAGCCGGAACTGAATTATCCCCGGCGGGTGAAACAATACATTTTCGTTAACGGCCGCCCGGTTGTATCTCCGCTGGTATATCATGCGCTTGACGAATCTTACCGGGGATTATTTGAGGGCAGGAATTATCCGGCGGTCTTTTTGTTTATGGAGATTACCCCTTCGCTTATTGACGTCAATGTGCATCCGACTAAAAAAGAGATAAGGTTTAAAAGAGAAAGCGAAGTGCATGACCTTTTACGGGGGATACTTAAAGATGAACTGCAGGGCGAGAGCGTTGTAACTACAATGGATGTTCAGGCATCTAAACGGCAAGTATTCTATCAGCCGGATTTAAAGGATATCGGGGGAAGTTTTATAAAAGAGCAGGAGGGGAGTTTTTTCAATCTCCATCAGGAAGCGGAATATTTAAGTTGCAAAAACAGGTATATAGTCTGGTCGGACGAGGAGGGAGTGAATGTTTTAGACCAGCATGCAGGCTGGGAAAAAGTTCTTTATGAAAAATTTCTCAGCTGTTTGGAAAACAGGCAACCGGAAGTCCAGAAATTGCTTCTTCCTGAAGTTATAAATCTGGACTTGAAAGAAGCAATATTTTTAAAAGAAAATTTTGAAATTTTTAATAAGCTCGGTTTTGAGATTAAAGAATTCGGGGAAAATTCGTTTATAGTTTACACGAGGCCTGTATTTCTACAATCAGAGCCTAAGGAAATAATCAAAGAAGTTATAGCTGAGATAATTGCAGATGGTGAGGCAGAAGATAGGTTGAACAAGATAGCTGCTTCTTTAGCCTGCCACGCAGCCATTAAAAGCGGAGATAGCCTGACGAGCGATGAAGTTAAAAATCTTATTGCAGAAATCAAAAAACTTAAAACCCCGTATTGTCCCCACGGCAGGCCTGTTTTAATTAGGATTAAATGGAATGATTTAGAAAAGCAGTTTGGCCGGAAATAATTTGAGTATTAACGCAATTATTTAAATAACAGTAGGTTGTATAATAAACCCCACGCTGAATTAAAATCTTTTGGCAAAATTTGACCTTAAGGTATATTTTGTGGTATAAATCTTAAAAGGGCTTGGTTAATCCGGATATTTCATGGATATTATGAAATGTTCGCCTCCCGAGAAATCTGTAAGATTTCCGGGACTAAATCCTCGCAATTTTATCCTTAGAAATGCAAAGCATTTCAAGGACTAGATACCCGAAATTTCTTTGAAATTTCTGGGTGCAAATTGCAGAGGGCGAAGGGCCGATAGATTATAATCTTATTATCGGGGTAAACCCGCATTTACGCCTTTTCATATATTATATAAAATAAGTGGGTTAAATAGCGAATAATAAGATGAAAAGAATAAGATTTTTATTAATCATAGGGGTTATATTTATATGTACTCCGTTTATTTCTTATCCGCATTTATTCTCTCAATCTTTGTGCAGGCGGACGCGGACTCTAGGATTCAACTCTTTAATACAGCAATTAAAAAATGGTGAACAAAGGGAAATATCTGCTGCTTATACGGATGGCTCTTATGTAATTAAAGTTGATGGAAAATATTTAGAGCCCATTGCTGAGAACGAGGATTTTTCTTATCCCAGTGCATTTTTAAGTATCCGCGTATATAAAGAAAGTAAACCTCTGGGTTATTATGTCATTTATCCTACAGCTCTGGATTATAGAGGAGAATTTTCTGCTCGACTTAAGGGGGGCAAGTTTGTTGATTTAGGCAGCTTAGCTGGAGTTTTAATGAGGGAGGCGAGTGATAGTTTGGGAATAATTACATCTCAGAGCACATCTCAATTTAACATGGCCACATTCTCTCAATTAGAAGCGAAAACTGCTATATATCTATATGTTAAAAACTATAGTTCTTCGGATTCGGCTCTCGCTGCTTTTATCCAAACAGTAGATGAATTAAAATCCAGTATAGATATTTCAGCATCAACAATAGCTAATATTCTTACAGAAGGTGGTTCGGGTAATTTTTCCCAATATGGTTATTATTACTGGATTGCAAAACATTATCCCGGGGGGTTAGAAACACTCCAATCTAAGTTAAGCGCTATAAAGAAGGATGGTAATACTCAAGGCAGATCAATAAAAGACATTGAATCTGAAATGGTTCAGCATATTAGGGATAGGGTTTCCAGCAGAGAAGAAATCTCTGCTGATATTCTTTTTGGTTTTCTTTTTGCCGCAGGTGTTCTGTCAGTTTCCGATTCTAAAGCACCAGAATTAGATATAATACTTAAAGCCAAAGGTAGTTTTATTTCTTTAGAGGAAGCAGAGGCGGAAATTAGTACTGACATTGAGAAAGGCCTTTTAGGCTGGGTAGGTGTTTTGGATTTGGACCAGTTACGCTGGATTAATACTATAGACAGCAAACCAATAGTTAATTTCATTTTAGCCGATATAAGAAAAGTGTTTAATTATTTTCTTGCTTCCCGAGGTGGTTTTGCATTTGCTTATCGCAGTGGTGATGAAATAGGCGTATATTTGCCATCCGCAGAAACAGAAGAAGCACAGGTTTTATCTAATCAGATGAGAGATGTTTTGGGGAATATTAAATATGGTATTTTTAGAGTGGAGGGTAATCTTTCTCCAGAAGAATCAGCCAAAGTCAATTCAATTTTATCTAAATATAATGCCGTTATTTCTGAAAATAACTATACAGGGGAGCAGTTGGGTATTATTAGATACGGCTCTACTACATTATCTCCCGCAGAGTTGAATCAAAGAATAAGCAGTTTGTTTGCAGAAATAAACAGCTGTTTAGGGAAAAAGTTAAATTATCAACTCTACCTGGGAGATAAGTTAAAGAATGGATTTGCGCCTACTTTTTCCGGAGGCATTATATCTTTAGCTAACATTACAGGGGAAGATGTTCTTACCCAGGGTTTTTATCGGGCTCAGGATACATTAGGCGAAGCAAAAAGAAAAGGGAAAGACAAAATTATCTTGGGATATGATAAGGCTTATCGCCATATACATACAGGTGACAATCTTGTTTCAGAGGAATTTGATAAGGACATAGATAGATTTAATAGTTTTTCTACTTATCCATTAAGTCAAACTTCGGCTTTAACCCCAAGAATTTACAATGAAGATAATTTTAGAAAAGAAGTATATGCACAAGTAGCTCAGGGGCAAACAGGGTTACTTCTCTGTTTGGCTCCCGACTATGAAAATGGGAATGGATTGCATTTTGTAAATGAGCATTACACGCTTCAGGGCGGAGACGATGTAATAAAAGTATTAGGGTATTCAATGGAAAAAAGATTTAAGGAAGCATTTGGGAATAATATTTTATTGGGCAGAAGAATAGATAGGATTTTTATTTTTATTCCCGGGGTTAATAAAGATTCTTCTGATTATGAAAAGATTGTGGGTATTGTTTCTCATATACAGGAAGATTTTGAACAACAGGTACCTTTGGAGATTAGATTTGATGTCTATGGGACATTGCCAAAAGAAGGAGATGCAGATAATCCAGGTTTAGCTTACCAACGTTTGGTTTATACAGAAATGGCGTCTGAACCTCTAATAAGAGACCTCTGGGGTAATACCTTATCTATTTACGGCGTAGAGACAAGAGAAAAAGCTCCTGAGATAGAACAGGAACTTGCAGAGGAAGCTCTTGACAATCTGGTTACTGCAATCCTGATTCAGAGGATCATTCCTTATTCTACAAGTATGGAAGAGATAAAAGAAAAAGCAAGTAGAGACCTGATATTAAAAAATATTTATGGGGATTATGTGAGTAAAGTATTAGATAATGTAATTGCTAAAATTCTAACTCAGGAAATCATTCCTGATTCTTTAAGCATAGAAGCTATAAAAGAAAAAACAATTCAGCACACTATCTTGCAATATATACCCTGGGACTATATTCATTCTATAATAGAAGAGAGAAATTTATATCCTCTAAGAGAAAGCTTTCTGCTTTGTATTTCCCCTGTGCTCTGCTAAAATTTAGCTATTATGAGTAAGATAGAAATTCCTCTTGCCCTCGCCAACCGGCTGATTAATCATGGCTGTGTAATTTTGGTTACATCAAGATATAAAGACAAGAGAAACATAATCACATTAGCCTGGCAGACCCCGGTTTCTCATAAGCCCAAGTTAGTTGCAATATGTATTTATAAGAAGCATTTTTCGCATATGTTGATAATGAAATCCAAAGAATTTGCAATCAATGTTCCTTCTAGGTCTCATATTGATGCAGTTCATTACTGCGGCTCAGTATCCGGCAGAAAGATTGACAAGTTTAATAAAACAGGATTTACGGAATTGAAGGCAAAGTATTTAAGAACGCCTTTAATTAACGAATGCATTGCTCATCTGGAATGCCGGGTAAAAGGAGTTTACTCTGCAGGTGACCACTCTATATTTTTGGGCGAAGTATTAAGAGCTGCTGCGGATGAAGGGGTTTTTGACGGGAGATTTTTAAGGCTGGATAATCCCAGGGCTCAGACATTGCATCATATGGGAGAGGATTTATATATGGTCTCGGGGCAGATTATAAAAGCGGCGTAAAATAAATGGAAGGTAAAAAAGGCAGCATCCGGGTTGTAATGTTTGATTTGGGCAATGTGCTCATCTGTTTTGACCATATGATTGCAGCCCGCAAAATAGAAAATTATTCTGATAAAGATGCCCGCCAGATATACGCGCTGTTTTTTTCTTTGCCGGTTACAGAGCAGTTTGACAGGGGGCTGATAGATGAGAAAAGTTTTTTTGAGGGTGTAAAAAAACTTTTGAACCTTAACGGACTCAGCCGGGATGAGTTTTATAACATCTGGAATAATATTTTTTGGGAAAATCCGGGAATCAAAGGGCTGATAAAAGAAATTAAAGAGACATATGAGAAATTTTTAATAATTTCCAACGTTAACAAGCCGCATTTTGAATATATCCGGGATAAATTCCCTATTATAACCGAGGCGGATGGAATCATATTATCGTATGAAATTGGAGTTTTAAAGCCGGATCCCCGCATATATAATGCTGCCGTTGAGAAAGCAGGGTGCCTGCCTTCTGAGATTTTTTATACGGATGACAGGGAAGACCTTATTGAAGCTGCTGTGAAATTAGGTTTCAAAGCCCGGCTTTTCCAGGGCATCAGTGATATTAGAAGGTATCTTTTTTAATAGGTGCATTCTTTTATAAACGTAATAGCAATATGGTTCATATTTACCGCTGGGAATAATATTTATTAATTCAAAATTTGAGTCAATATTTTCTAAACTTTCAAGTAAAGCACTTAATTGATTAAAATACTTCAAAATAGCCATTCTTTGAGTATGGCCTTCTTGAATAAGCAGATTTTTAATCTCTCGGCCCTTAGGCCATTTAATGCTATTTTCTGTCGGTTGCCTGAATAGAATATATTCCATATGTGGAAGTTCTTTGACGAAGAGAGTTGGCATTTCCAAAAAATCCAAAGGGAGTATGTTTTTAGAACATATCTTTAAAAAATATAATGTTTCAAAAGATGAACGATTTTCGCAATTAACGAAACCTATTGTAACAGGACTGGTGAGAGAGGCATGCTTTTTTATGGTTTGAATCACCCTATATATTGTAGTATTAGTATTGTCCTTATGGCAGATATTTGCATACCCTGTATTATGAGTAAAAATTTTTATAGATGCCAAAGAGACATTTTTTATTGCAAAATCTGTGTAAGAAAACAGGAAAAATTGTGCTGAAGAAAATAGGATTATGGAAGTCAAGGTTAATGTTTGTATTATTTTGTTGTTTATTTGTTTTATCCCTTGAGCCGTTATTAAAGCCATAACTGGCAGAATAGGCATCAGGAAGCGGATGTCTTTTATGCTGAATACCAAACTGAATAATAAAAAGGGGATTATAAGCCAGCTTAAATATAGCATTTTAAAACGTACATTCTTTTTGAAATAAAAAATAGATGCTAGAAATGACAAAAATAGCAATGGGCTTAGAGAGGCAAACATATTTCTTATATAGAACGATATGATAGGAAGAGAATATTTTTCTGTAATCGTATATCCGGATTCTATTGTTTTATGGGCAGCAAAAATATGTTCTATAAGAGAGGCTTTAACAATGGGCATTTGATGGGCCCACCATATTGAAGATATTGATGCAGTCAGAAGCAGGAAAAGGATTATATTTTGCAGCTGAATTGATTTTAAATGTTGTTTCAGTATTTTTTTTCCGGCACTGCGGAAAGTTATATAAAGTATAAATAAAAGTGGCCATAGAATAAATAGAATGGT
This sequence comes from uncultured Planctomycetia bacterium, assembly GCA_964562345.1. Classification (GTDB taxonomy): domain Bacteria; phylum Omnitrophota; class Gorgyraeia; order Kaelpiales; family Kaelpiaceae; genus Saelkia. The sequence goes on along the minus strand of CAZLTA010000011.1, from coordinate 8,262 downwards.
TTGTCCTTTAACAAGCATTGAATATCCCAGAGAAAGTCCTAAAAGCAGACTATATTTTCTGTTTTGAAAACAATTACTTTTTAAAACAAGCAGAATATTTAAAGTAACCATTGCAGTTAGAGGAAAATCTAACTGAAATTGTCGGGAACTTTCAAAAATGAGAGGATACATGAATAGAATAAAAGCTCCGGTCAAACCTACTGATTTTGAGCTCAGTGATTTTCCGATAAAGTAAGTAGAAAATAACAGGATAGAGAGGTAAGGTAACAAACTTAATTTAGCTGCAAACAGGGATTTACCGAACATGAAATAGAAAAGAGAGGCAATTAGGTTGAGTCCGTTCGGCCAATAAGTAGTGCTGTAAGGTACGGGCTCGCCTATCCGTCTAATTATGCTAATGATTTTAATTAGCACAGAGCGGGATGTGTCATGAATAATATTTGAAATTTTGTAGAAAAATTCTATCGAAAAAAATAGATGATTTCCAGAATCACATCCAAGTATAGAATTATCATTCCTGAAATAAATAAAATTGCTTATACATGCAGTCGATACCAATAAAAACAATATCAGGGTATATAGATTAGCTTTTTTAATCACAAATTTTATCTTCTTTTAATATTTTACAAATGTAAGGTGTTTCTGATAAGTGCATTTTTATAATAATCTGATGTAATAGTTTTTTTGTCAAGCAGTAATGTTTTCAAAAGGCAAAGGTTTCCTGTATAATATTTGCTGATGCCAATAGCAATTATTTTATTAAGAGGTATAGGATAATTTTTATGAATATGAATAAAAAAATAATTTTTTCGGCCATATCTATAATTATATTCTGGACAGGGGTAGAATTGTTTTATAGAACTTTTAAGCAATGTGATAATCTTTCTTTGAATTCTTTTTCGCTGCGTATATGCGGCGAAATACTAGGTTGTTATGACGAGAAAATTTTCTGGAGGCTGGATGGTATTTATCCAGATTTTGGGAAAGAAGGTTATAGAATAATATGCCTCGCAGACTCTGTTTCAGTAATGTACGGCGGCCATAAAGAATATCCTGCTATGCTGGAGAATCTTCTAAATAAGAGTATTCCGGATAAGAAAATCAAAGTATTTAATGCCGGAGTGCCGGGATATACTTCGTTCCAGGGATACTTGTATTTGAAAAATGAGCTAATAAGACAAAAACCAAATTTTGTTACGCTTAATTTTGGGCCTAATGATCATAGCTGTGCTTTAAATGGAAAGGCTGATAAAGAGCAGCGTGTGGGTAAATCTTTGTTAGACAAGCTTTTCCACCGGAGTAGATTTTATTGCTGTTATAAGAATTGGATTAAAAATGTCAGATTGAAATATTATAAGCACAATGTAGATGCAGGAAAATCAAGAGTCTCAATGCAGGATTTTGAAGACAATTTGATTTCCATGATTGATCTTTGTAGATTGAATAACTGCAAAGTGATAATGTTGACATCGTTTTATCTGGATAAAGGACAAAGCTGGGTGGAGACTCACAAGCGTTATAATGACATTATAACGCTTGTTGCTGTAAGAAGGAAGGTAAATTTGATTGATCTTGCAGAGCAATTCAGCAAGCGGAGTGATTTATTTATAGACCCGGAAAAAGACCATGTGCACATAAATATGAAGGGTTATGAGATTGTAGCCCGGGCATTATATGAGGTAATAAGGGATTATATCAATGCAAAAGAGGGAGTGTGACGGTTCCTTACCCTTTATGGAGTTTATATGGAAATGAGTTGACTACAATCGGAAACCTTATCGAGGTCAGAACATTGATTTTGTTTCAAATAGCTGTATAATGTTTTGTGGTAAATTATGGACAGGAAACCTGATATGAAAAAACAAATTAAACATAAGCCTTCCAAGATTTTTTTCGCTTCTTTAAGCATGATAATTGTTTTTTTTGCGTTTCTGGAAATTTTCCTGAGATTAATCACGTTTTATGTAAATCCCGAAAAGAAAATTTTGCTTTCATTTGACCCTATAGCAACAGATCCATGCCCAAGAAAAGCAGTATACCGTACTGTTGTGGATAAAGATCTTTTTTGGACGAATCCTGCAACTATAAGGGAAGATCTGAAATCGAAGCCTGCTAATATGATAAGAATTATTTGCCTGGGAGATTCTACAACTGCCGGATATCATTTGCTTCCTAAAGGTTATTCTTTCCCGGAGCAATTAAGTAGAATTCTGAAAGCAAAATATGCGGATAATATAGAAGTAATTAACGAAGGAGCAGGAGGATATAGCTCTTATCAGGGGCTTGTTTTTCTAAAAAAACATATTTTGCAATATAGCCCCTCAATAATAACACTTAAATTTGGATGCAATGATTCAGCCCTTGCTTTACCGCTCCCGGATAAAGATGTAAAAATCAAAACAAAAGGGGTACTTATGGATAGAGCATTGAATTGGTCGAGGATATATCAATTGGTATGGTTTTTAAAAACGATACAAAGGAACCAATATTATTTTAAACATTCTAATGAACTTCCGTTACGAGTAAGCAAAGAAGAATTTGAAGCAAATATAAACGAAATGATAAAAATTGCTGCCCAGCATAACATTAAGGTGATTTTTATTACAAGTCCCACCCGAGATTCTGCATCACTCATACAAGAGTACAATAAAATCCTGAGGAAAATTGCCAGATCGAAAAATGTTCCTCTTGTCGATGCCGGTTTAAAATTCGAGGAGTTGGGAGAAAAAGCAAAAGGCCTATTTTATGACGCCGGCCATCTAAAAGCAGATGGTGAAAAAATAATAGCAGTTGAACTTGCTGGTGTTGTTTCAAACCTTCTAAAAAATAAGCAAAGTAGATAGTAAAGTTTTTAAAGCAGCATTTCAAAGGATTAAATTTCAAGCCGGATAGAAGCTCTGAAGCCTCTAACTTCAGATAGCTTTAGGTTTTTGTTTAATGTATACTGTTTTTTCATGAAGATAACTGTAAAAGCGATACCTAATGCTAAAAAAGCGGAGGTTAAAGAACAAGACGGCGTTTTAAGGGTAAAAATAGACCTGCCTCCTATAGATGGAAAAGCCAATAAAAGACTGATAGAAATCCTGGCAGAGTATTTTTCGATACCCAAATCGCGCATAAAAATTATTCGGGGCGGGAGTTCTAAAAACAAGGTTATAGAAATATTAGAATGATAGCGCTTCTAACTGATTTCGGGACGAGTGATGAGTATGCCGGAGTTGTCAAAGGAGTGATTTACTCGATTAATCCCGGTGTTAAAATAGTGGATTTATCCCATGAAATTCCTGCGCAGGACGTACTCTGGGGAAGCATGGTCATTTATAAGTCCTATAGATATTTTCCTAAAGGCACCATATTTTTATCTGTTGTTGACCCCGGCGTAGGGAGTAAGAGAGACATTATTATTTTAAAGGCGGCAGGATATTATTTCATTGCCCCTGATAACGGATTGCTGAGTTTGGTATACAGCTCTTTCAGAAACAAAAAGGTCATCCGGGTCAATCAGGATAAATTCAGTCTTAAACCAACAAGCTGTACTTTCCACGGCCGGGATATATTTGCTTATACAGCGGGATATTTAAGCATGAGAAAGAGGGTGTCGGGTTTTGGTACTGGAGTTAAGAGTATCAATATCAAAAAATTTCCTGAGCCCCTGTTTAAGAAAAAAGAAATTCAGGCCGAGGTTGTTCATATAGACAGATTCGGCAATTTGATTACAAATTTGGAGCAAGAAGTTTTTTTAAAATTGAATTGGGCTAGTGTGAAGATTGTTGTTAAAAATAAGTTTATCAAAGGCATATCGTCCTGTTATCAGGAAAGCAGGGATTTAGCGGCAGTCTGGGATTCCAGGGATTTACTTGAAATAGCGGTTCCTAATAAGAATGCAGCCAGAGTTTTAAAAGCTAGAAAGGGAGACACTGTAAAATTAATACGAGGCTAATCCGGTGAAAGTAAAAAAAAGCTTAATACTGGGGCTCATTGCTTCAGCAGTCTTTGTATCTGCGGCTTTAGCTGAAGATAATATTTATTCTGCTGCCTGGGCTTTGCAGTGTTTACTAAAGAGCTACCAAAAAGAAGTTGCAATTTATGATATCGAAACAGCATTAAAAGAGCATGCCGCAGAGCTTAGTCCGGAAGACAGAATTGTAGCTGCGGGAAGGGAATTCGGGGTGTATTTAAACCGTTTTACGCTTGCTTATAAAGCAAAAGATATAACCGCGCTGAATGAACCTTTTATTGTCAGGTTTAACAATAGCTATTGTGTAATTAAAGTCGAAAAAAACAAAGTTGAAATTTCATCCAATAAATATTCTGATAATATCTCCAAAGAGGAGTTTCTGTCTCTATGGAAAGGTGGATTGATTTCTGTTCCAATAGTCAATGTACTGCTGAAAAGATATACGCCTTTAAATAGCAAGGGGCGGATTGTCTGCGTTTACTCTTATCACAATGAAGAATTTTATCTTTTTAGAAAAATTTTTGATAAGATTTATCAGGAAGCGAAAGATGAACAGAATAATTTTATCTATGTTGACGAATTAGGGCTAATCCCCGAAGAGTCAGTTGATAAATTAATCCAGCAGGATAAATTGACAGAAAAGGAGGCCTTTTTAAATGCAAAGAGCTCCCTGCTTACAGAGCTTAAATTTATAGAGAAGGGAATCGGGATATCTGATCCTACCGAGTTCTACGATAAGATATACAGTTATTTGGCCAAATTCAAACTGGATGTAGAAATGGAGAATTTACAATACGAGAATTGGAAAGCAATAGTTGCTTTTGACGAACTGAATTTGAATCAGCTTGCGGTAACTCTTTTTTGCCGTGGGAATGTAGATAGATACTTAGAAACCATAGAGCAGTATAATCAAGGCTTCTGGAGATATAATGTTACCATCAGGGACAGGTTTTTCAAAAATCAGATTGAAGAGATAACCCGGCAAAATCCCCGAGCCTGCATATTTATTTTACGAGGGCTGGGACATTTCGGTATGGAGGAGGATTTAAAAATTCCGGGATTTACAACAGAAACAATGATTATAGGAAAAGGTGAATTCCGTGATTTGCTGGTTCCGGATCAATTCGTTCAGATTTTGAAAAGAAACGGAGTCGCGCTGGATAAGGATACAGAAAGGATTTTGTACTTAAGAGCTTTCGTGGCGGAGTGTTTAAGAAGCTATTTTCAGAAAAGGTTGAATTTTGAAATATCCTCAGCTACTGTTAAGGCAAACAGGACTATCAGCATGCTGGGAGAGGATAAAATCTACCGGCTTTCTTTGGATATCAATCATGGCATTGCAGAAGGCAGGTTAAGAAGTACAGATTCGATCTACGACTACGTCTTTTACTGGCTGCGGGGAAAAAAGTTGGTCCGGGACGAATCAATCGGTGCACATTCTTCTATGTAATAGAGTTGAAATATGGCCAGGTGCGAATCTAAAAAAATTTTAATACACAAAGCAAAGGTACATAATCTTAAAAGTATAAATGTAACATTGCCCCGGGACAAATTTATTATAATCACAGGAATCAGCGGTTCCGGGAAATCTTCTCTGGCATTCGATACTATACATGCAGAAGGACAGAGGAAATTCGTGGAAAGCCTTTCTGCTTATGCCCGTCAATTCCTGGAACAAATTCAAAAGCCGGATGTTGAGAAAATCGAAGGTTTATCCCCGACGATTTCCATAGAGCAGAGAACAACGCGGGGGAATCCCCGTTCTACTGTTGCGACGCAGACTGAAATTTATGACTATTTGAGGCTGCTGTTTGCAAGAGCAGGAGATGCTTATTGTTATAAATGCGGCCGGGCTATAAAGCAGCAAAGCTCTCAGGAGATAATAACCCGGGTCATTTCATTTAAAGGAGGAGGAAAATTATTTATTTATGCTCCTGTAGTGAGAGGCAGAAAAGGAGAATATGAAGAGGTTTTTAAAAAATTGCGCCGGGAAGGATTTATCAGAATCAGATTAGACGGAATAGTCTATGAATTAGATGAAGATATTAAGCCGGATAAGAACAAACGGCATACGATTGAATTGCTCATAGACAGGCTTACTTTGAAAGATGAGAATAGAGAAAGGATTTCAGATTCTATAGAAACAGCGCTTCGTTACGGAGAAGGGCTTTGTCTTATAGAACATGAGTTCAAGGGAGAGGTTAAGTCTGAACTTTTTAGCCAGAAGTTTTCCTGTATCCATTGCGGCCTCAGCTATGAGGAAATAGAACCCCGGATGTTCTCCTTCAACTCGCCTTACGGAGCATGCCCGGCTTGTTCGGGGCTGGGTACTAAATTAGAAGTAGACCCGGATTTAGTCATTCCTGATAAAACAAAATCTATTATTGAAGGCGCGATTGAACCCTGGAAGAAAGGAGGCAGAGGCTACATCCTTTATTATAGGAGGTACTTGAGGGATATAGCAGAGCATTACAATTTTGATTTAAATACGCCGTTTAAAAATTTGCCGAAAAAAATTCAGAATATCATTCTCTATGGTTCTGAAGATTATATTTGGAACAAGCGTTTTGAAGGTATTATCCCGCATGTGGGAAGGTTGTTCAACACTACCGGCAGCGATTACCTGAAAGAAGAACTGTCCAAGTATCTTAGCAGTCTGCCTTGTCCTGAATGTAAAGGTTTAAGGCTTAAAGCCGAAAGCCTGGCTATAAAGATTAACGGGCGTTCAATCAGTGAGTTATGCAGGTTTTCTGTTAAAGAAACGAAAGATTTTTTTGTGAATCTGCACTTTGAGGGTATGAAACGGAAAATCTCAGAAAATATTGTTAAAGAAATCTTAAGGAGGCTGGATTATCTAATTGACGTCGGTCTTAATTACCTTACATTAGACCGGCGCAGTAATACTTTATCCGGAGGAGAATCCCAGAGAATAAGGCTTGCTACTCAAATCGGCTCCGGTCTTGTAGGGGTAATTTATATTTTAGATGAGCCGACGATAGGCCTGCATTTTAAAGACACCAAAAAGCTGTTAAATATTCTGTTTAAATTAAGGGACGCAGGCAATACTGTAATAGTTGTAGAGCATGATGAACAGATTATGCGCAGTGCTGATTACATTGTGGACCTAGGCCCCGGAGCGGGCAAAGCAGGAGGTGAAGTTGTATATCAGGGGAGTTTAGCGAACCTTTTAAAGAGCAGGAATTCTATCACCGCAAAATATTTAAGGAAAGAACGTATGATAAAATTTCCTGATGCAAGGCGGAATTATAAAAACAGGTCTTGCATTGAAATTTTAGGGGCTTGTGAGCATAATTTAAAAAACATAAATGTTAAAATACCTCTGGGTATTTTTATTGCTGTAACAGGGGTCTCAGGGTCCGGTAAGAGCACGCTTGTTGATGAGATTTTATACCGGGCTTTGAGCAAGCATCTTTACCGCAGCAGGTTAAAACCCGGCAAACATAAGCGTATTTTGGGGATTCAAAATATAGATAAGGTTGTTGTGGTGGACCAGTCTCCTATCGGTAGAACCCCCCGTTCCAATCCCGCTACATATACAGGGCTTTTTACTCCCGTGAGAGAGTTTTTTGCTTTCCTGCCGGAATCCAGAATGCGGGGTTATAAGCCGGGCAGGTTTAGCTTTAATGTTAAAGGAGGCAGGTGTGAAGTTTGCCAGGGGGAGGGAGTGAGAAAAATAGAGATGCATTTTCTGCCCGATGTTTATGTTGATTGTGACCTCTGTAAAGGCAGGAGGTATAATAACCAGACTCTACAGATAAGGTATAAAGGAAGAAACATAGCAGAGGTTTTGGATTCTACCGTTAATGAGGCTTGGGAGTTATTTAGAGATATTCCTAAGATAGGAAGGAAGCTGGGGCTTTTAAAAGATGTAGGTTTGGGCTATATCCATCTGGGCCAGTCAGCTCCGACTTTATCCGGAGGTGAAGCCCAGCGGATAAAATTGGCTGCGGAGCTTTCCAGGCGTGCTACCGGAAAAACACTGTATATTTTAGATGAACCTACCACGGGGCTTCATTTTGCCGATGTAGAAAAACTTCTTAATGTGCTTCAGAGATTGGCTGCGGGGGGCAATACTGTTATTGTTATAGAGCATAATATGGATGTTGTAAAATGTGCAGACTATATTATTGATTTAGGTCCTGGCGGAGGAGATGAAGGAGGCGGGATAGTTGCGGTTGGTTCTCCTGAAGAGATAGCGCGAGTGAAACAATCTCCTACCGGAGAGTGTTTAAAAGAAATATTGAGAAGCTGATAGTTGGATGTTATGATTGACAGAGAGAAAA
>CAZLTA010000010.1:0-15157 GCA_964562345.1 uncultured Planctomycetia bacterium | reverse complement strand
GGATTCACTGTTACAGAACCATAATGGACTCTATATGTCCCGTCATTCTGCCAGTTGAGGCTTTTAACAATCAGCTTCCCCGGAATGCTGTCCTTCGGCATTTCTTTTGTGATTTTCTTCTCTAATTTAGGATAGCCTTTCTTTTCATAATATTTACTTACTGCTTCACTTATCGCAGAGATTTCCTTATGCCCCTTAACCTCTATCCCGGAATACCTTAAATCGCTGATATACTTCGGCTCCTGGGATACATCTCCAGAAGAAAAAGCATACGATTCCTCCTTAGCTTCAGGTTTTAAGGCCGTAACTGTTTCCTTCCCCTGAACATTCTCTCCCTTAAACGCTTCCTCTATATTCGCAATAGACGGTATTGGAGAAAGCTCCTCTACTACCTGAACAGGTCCGGTATCCCTGCTGGTTGTTGTAAACCTTAAGATTAAAACACACCCTATTACAAGCAGCGCCCCAGCCAAGAAACAACCTTCTAATTTAATAACATTTTTCATCTTCATTTTAACTACCTCCCTGTTTTTGTTTTGGTTAGCTTGCTCTTTTCTCTTCTTTTCCATTTCACTTACCTCACCATTCATCAAGCAATTTCCATGCCAACATAACAGCCAAAGGATTTACATGCATAACTTATTACACTTAAGTAAGTTACGACTAAAGCCAACGGGGAATTCCACAGACAAATATTTACAATCCTTGTAATTGTAAACATTAATTGCCGCTTACTGTAACTTTACGCTACTGTTGGATTACTTGAGAAAAAGCTTTATGGCAGGCTTAAAAGAATTGTCTTCGCGCAGAAACAGGCCCAAATCATCGTCCCACTTCTCAGGTAAAGATTCATCCCACAAACGGGATTGACGCGTCCACTGCCAGGGTATAAATCCCTGATAACCAGACTCCTTCAAATCAATAATAATCCTCTCTAAATCATCCCTTTGTTTTTGCTCCTGTTCCTTATCTAAGCCCTCAGGCAGCCAGAATTCCTGAAACAAAACAGGTTTGCTGCCGGACGGCGCTGGATTTATCCTGTCAGAATGAACTGATAAATAATCCAGCTCATCCTCTAAATACAAACTGTCATTACCCCCTAAAGAGATTAAATGCTCATCTCCATTCTTCCTGAATTCTGCAATAATTGTTTTTACCCAGGTTTGTAATTGAGAAATCATTTCTTGCGGCATCCGCGGCTCATTCCATAAATCCCAAGTTATACCTTTTACATCCTTATATCTTTGAGCAAGAATTTTAACGAATTCAAGCTGATACTTTATCTTTTCCTTATTTTCTATCCTTTCAGTCATAGAAAGCCACCCCGAAGGATTTCCCAACTCGCGTGGTACTAAAGTAAACAAATCAAGACAGATAATTAAATTATTCAGCTTAGCAAGATAAATTATACTGTCTAAAATTCTTAAATCATCTTCTTCAGGCAAATATTTTTTCTGGGGGAAAAATTCCGTCATTTTTGAATCTATTCCTTCAAGATAATCTTTGAACCATTTAGGATGATGGTAATGAATGCGCATTATTTTAAAACCTAATTTATTCATCAATGCAAAATCCCGATTTATCCTGTAAAGATTCGGCCCAAGCCACATTAACTCACCCCGGCTCGACTCGTAATAATTTACGCCCCATAAAAATGCCTTTTCTCCGTTAATTAAAAACTCGTTTTCTTCAATCTTTAAATCCCCTCCGCTATCCCAATCTTTATCCTTAACTAAAAATGCATTTTTAAAACAATCAACTGCTTTACCTTGATTATAAAAACTGCACCTCAATTCATAAAACCCGGGGGGGATTTCTTTTTTCACCTCAAAAGAAAATCTATTTAATCCTGGAGAAAATTTCCGCTTACTATAAACAGAATAAACAACTTCATCTTGATGTAATACTTCTATAAAAAATTCACCTTGCTTACTGTGCGCATTTGAGTTGAACACCTCAAGAGCCAGTTCAATCTGTTCTCCCTTATTATAAATCGGATAAACAGCTTTTAAATCTTTTACCATAAACGAACTGCTTAAAATTTTTGCAATCCGCTTATAGAAAGTGTTCTCGAAATTGAAGCCTTCTCCGGAAAATAAAAGCCACTTTTTAGGAACTTTGCCTTTTATATTCCAGGGATTGAACCAGTGTTTTACCAGAACAATCGAGGAACCTAAAAAATTATTATCTTCATCTACAACCTTCGAAAGAACAGTAAAATCACGAACAGGTATTCTTTCGGGGAAAACATTGCCGCGCGCAGGTTCTGTGATTTTGCCTGCGTAACCAGTCTTAACAAGCATCCCTTTAGAAGGGGCAAACTGCCCTTCAGGTTTGGATTTAAAAATTTCATCATCCCATTTAATCCTTAAATCATCGCCGTATATTTTATAAGTTCTGATTCCTATTTTTTTAAGGAATTCTTCATCATAATTCTTAGACAGAAATAAAATCAGCCCTCCTCCTGTTTTCAAAAACTTAAGGATGATATCTTTTTCAAACGCAGATAATCCGCCTTTTGAAAGAATCAGATAATCGTAATTTTCCAGGCCGTCTTTTAATGCCTGCTTCCAGTCTGCACAGGATTTGTCAAAATATTTTGAAAATTTTACTATTTCCTGTTTTGATATTAAAGAAGTTTTCTCATCATAAAGACAAATGGTCTTTGCTTCTTTCTTGGGCAAAGTAAATTTGAATTTCGCATCTCCATGGATAATAAGAAAAAACGGCAGGATGAAAAGGATTTTTTTCACAATTACATCAAATGTTTTTCAAAAAACCTTGTATGCGTTTTACAACTTCATCAATACTTAAATTAGATGTGTCAATGAAATAATCTGCCTTTTGGTAATACGCAGCTCTTTTTTCCAAAAGCTCATTTATTTTAGCCATCTTATCATCGACATTTAAAAGAGGCCTGTCCTTCTTGTCTTTCATCCTCTCAAGAATGGTATCAGGGTCAGCCTGCAGACAGATTATTATTCCGTTACTCTTTAAATTATTGACATTCTCCTGATCAATTATTACTCCGCCTCCAGCATCAATTACAATACCATCCAAATTCGAGATTTCTCTGATAATTCCTTTCTCTAAATCCCTGAAGTAGAACTCCCCCTTTTCAGCAAAAATATCATTTATACTTACACCCTCTTTTTTCTCTATCAACTCATCTGTTGAGATATATTCCATATTCATAATTTGAACCAATTTTTTAGCAACAGAAGTTTTACCCGTGCCCATAAATCCAACTAAAGTTATATTCATATTTTATACACAGATTATCCCAAATTTATAACAGATGCGCACAGATAAATCCATATTTCGGCCGTCTAAACCAGCTCGCTTCATTCAATATTTCTCTAATCTTTTTATATAATTTCTGTAATTTTTCTTAATATCCGCTAAATTGTCCACACCGAATTTATCCAAAAAACTGTTCATCAAAACAAAAGCAATCATATTTTCTGCAATCACGCCTGCCGCCGGAACAGCACAGATATCGGCTCGTTCCTTGGATGCTTTGGAGATCTTTTTACTGATGACATTAACCGAAGATAAAGGCCTGCTTAATGTTGCAATCGGTTTCATATATCCCCTGATAACTAAAGGCTCACCGTTTGTAACTCCTGCCTCTAAACCGCCAGCCCTGTTAGTCTTCCTGTAAAAACCTTTCGCCTTTTGATAATAAATCTCATCATGGACATTTGAACCAAAGCAAGATGCATTCTGAACACCCTCCCCAACTTCAACCGCTTTGACTGCTGGGATAGACATAACAGCCTGCGCTATTAACCCATCCAGCCTCCTGTCCCACTGAACGTAACTTCCGCACCCTACAGGCACATTTCTGGCAATCACCTCAAATACCCCGCCTAATGAATCTTTGTTATTCTTCGCTTTATCTATCAGTTTAATCATTTCACGCTCTACCTCTTCATCCGCACAGCGCAGAAGGGATTTCTCAGCCAAATCGTGAATTTTACTCCAGCCTAATTTTTTAGCTGTCTTAACAGAACCTATTTGAATTACATGACTGAAAATTGAAATTTTAAATTCCTCCAAAAACTGTTTACAAATAGAGCCGACCGCAACCCTGGAAGCTGTTTCCCTTGCACTTGCTCGTTCTAAAATGAGCCTGAAATCTTTTAAATTATACTTCATTCCTCCTGCTAAATCCGCATGCCCCGGCCGCGGTGATATAATTGGAGGCATTCTATCAATTGAATAGTCTTTATTCTTTATAAATATTGCAACCGGCGCGCCGAAACTAACTCCGTCTTTAACACCGGATAGAATCTCTGCTTTATCTCTTTCTATTTTCATTCTGCCGCCGCGTCCGTATCCAACCTGGCGTCTTAAAAGCTCGTAATTAATCTTTTCAATACTAATATCAACTCCGGCCGGATATCCTTCCAGAATAGCAACCAATCCCTTACCATGAGATTCGCCTGCAGTTAAAAATCTTAACATTTCTACACCTCCTAATGAGCATAAGGCGTTAGCCGTCTGCGTAATGAGCTCACGATTTACGAAACGTAGAGCCAGTAAATCGTAGAGCGAATTACCCCTTTGGGGGGAATAAGCCCGTTATACCCTGAGCGAATTATGAATAACGCTGTCATTGTAAATAAAATATTATATTGATTAACTTCTCTCCGAAAAATAAAACAACCAGCGCAGCAATCGCAAGAAAAGGCCCGTAAGGCAAATAATCATCTTTGTACCTTATTTTACGATATACCCCGTAGGAAAGAGCAAGAAACGGAGCGATAAAATAACTGAGTATTACAAGCTTATAGCCTAAAAATGCACCGATAAGCGCCATAAATTTTACATCTCCAAATCCCATGGCTTCTTTTTTAAAAGCAAGCTTGCCTAAAACGCCGGTTACATAAATTATTAAAGCACCCGCCGATGCCCCTATCAAGCTTACCGCCAGAGGATTCCAGGTATAAAGCTCTTTAAACACAGGGTTGAAAAAAGAGAATATAAATCCCAGGGGCAAAATTCCAAGGCTAACTTCATCCGGAATCGTCCTGGTTTCCCAATCAGTAAACGCAGCAACAATTAACCCTAAAGTAAAGATTGCAAGAAAAGTCATGACAATACCTTTGCCAAACAAATTGTAATAGCAGGATAAAGTTACAGCCGTTAAAATTTCCACCATAGGATATCTAAAAGAAATCCTGTGTTTACAATTTCTGCATCTGCCTCTTAAAATAAGATAACTTAAAACAGGGATATTATCGAACCAATTGATCCCTTGGTTACAATTCGGACAATGCGAACCAGGCATAACCACTGACTCATTCCGGGGAAACCGGTAGATACAAACATTTAAGAAGCTTCCGATAATAAGGCCGATAACAATAAAAAATATCTGGTAAATCATTTCAATCCTTCTTTTAAAGCTTCTTTCATTATTTCAACAGGCGCTTCTTCCCCTATCCAGATTTCAAAAGCAGATGCCCCCTGATATAAAAGCATCCCTGCACCGGATTCAGCCGCTAATCCTAAAGAACGGGCATCTTTGATTAAATCAGTAACTCTATTATAAACCACATCATAAACATACAAGTTTTTATGCAGTAAACTTTTATCTAAAGACGACGCATCTGTTTCCTTCATTCCCACAGGAGATGCATTGACAAGCAGCTGACACTGGCCGATTATCTCCGGAATCCGGTCACCGCCTATAAATTCACATTTGCTCCGGGTGTATTTACACTGAGAAAAATACCTCAATGCAGATTCTGCCGTTTCATTATTAACTTCATAGATATATATTTTTTTTACGCTGGAATCCGGAGCCGTTAAGCTCCCGATAACTGCTCTTCCGGCTCCGCCGCAACCGATAAGTAAAACTGTTTTACCCTCTTTTCCAAATCCCAAGTCTTTCTCCAAAGCAGCAGAAAACCCGATAGAATCAGTATTGTAAAACTTTAATTCCGGCTCTCTATTCACTGTATTAATTGCCCCGACTATCTCAGCAGATATTTCAGCAGGGTGCTTTTTGCTGTCCTCTATAGGAGAATGCTCACCGCTGTCCTTTGCAGGATGCTCATCGCTATCCTTTGCAGGATGCTCATCGCTATCTTTCACAGGGTGTTTTTCGCTACAATCCTTCTCCAGAATCTCTTTCGCTCTTACTTTATGTGGCACAGTAATGTTGAAACCCGAAACTTCCTTTCTGTTAAGAAGAAATTTTTCCAGCTCTTCCGGTTTTACTTCGAATAAACGATATTCGGCATTAATCCCTAAATGTTTAAATGCTGCATTATGCATTAAAGGAGACAGGCTGTGTTTAACGGGATACCCTATTAAACCGTATATCTTTTTAGACGGAGACATTAACTTACTATTTTATTCACCGCATTGAGGTAGGCTTTAGTAGAAGCTTCTATAATATCTGTCGAAGTGCCCCGCCCGACAACTTCTGCGCCCTTATATTTCAATCTCACAATCACCTCGCCTAAAGCATCGCGGCCTGAAGTAACAGCTTTAAGATTATAATTCAAAAGCTGGGGATGAATTTTTGCGATTCTGTCTATTGTATTATAACAGGCGTCTACCGGCCCGTCTCCGCAGGCTGCATCTTCATAAATCTTGCCGTCTTTCTTAAGTTTTACAGTGGCAGTCGGAACAGTTGAAGAACCTGTTACGGTATGCACGTAGACAAAACTCCAGGTTTCAGGTATTTTTTCAACCCCCTCTTCCACAATAGCAATTATATCGTCGTCAAAAATATTCTTCTTTTTATCGGCAAGCTTTTTGAATTCATCAAAAGCCTTTTCAAAATCGTGTTTGCTTAATTGAACACTCATTCCCTCCAGTTTTTTCATAAACGCGTGGCGCCCCGAGTGTTTTCCTAAAACAATATTACTTTCTTTAAAACCCACATCTTCAGGGTTCATAATTTCATAAGTCCGGGGCATTTTTAATACACCGTCCTGATGTATGCCGGATTCATGCCTGAAAGCATTAGCTCCCACAATGGCCTTGTTAGGCTGAACAGGTATATTCATCAAGCGGCTTACCAACCTGCTTGTCTTATACAACTCCGGAGTTTTTATATCATACTTAAAGTTAAAAAAGTCCTTTCTTGTCTTCAATGCCATAACAATCTCCTCAAGCGAGGCACTGCCGGCACGTTCACCTATTCCGTTAATAGTGCATTCCACCTGCCTAGCGCCTGCTTTAATCGCAGTCAGCGAGTTAGCGCAGGAAAGCCCTAAGTCATCATGGCAATGCACGCTGATAAGTGCATCATTTATATTGGGAACATTTTTCCTGATCTGAACAATTAAATCTGAAAACTCATCCGGTACAGTATAGCCGACCGTATCGGGAATATTAACAACAGTAGCGCCGGCATCAATTACTTCAGAAAGCACCTTAAATAAGAACTCTCTTTCAGTGCGGGTTGCATCTTCAGGAGAAAATTCTATATCATCTGCAAATTTTTTCGCATATTTAACAGCCTTTACTGCCTGTTTTAAAACTTCGCTTTCTGCTTTTTGCAGTTTATACTGCATATGAATTTTAGAAGTTGCAAGGAAAACATGAATCCTTTTCCTCTTAGCAGGCTTTAGGGCATCGCGGGCCGCATCGATATCCTTTTTTAATGACCGTGCCAGTCCGCAGATTACGGGTTTCCTGATTTTCTTAGCAATTAAATTAACAGCTTCAAAGTCCCCGGGCGATGCAATTGGAAATCCCGCCTCGATTATATCGACATTAAGCCGCTCCAGCTGCCTGGCCACCTCGATTTTTTCCTTAACCGTTAAAGATGCACCCGGAGCCTGTTCTCCGTCCCGCAGAGTTGTATCAAAAATATATATCTTTTTCATTTTTACCTCCCGAATTTATTTCTATAAGAATAACACAAGGGTTTTATTTCTTCAATGGTTTTGTGATATAATCAAATTATGAAAATCGATTCAACCGCCATAATAAGTCCGGAAGCGGAAATTGCAGAAAGCGTAACTGTCGGAGCTTATTGCGTAATAGAAGGCTCTGTTAGAATCAGAAAAAACACAAAAATTTCTCCCTATGTACATATCAAAGGCAATACTGCAATAGGGGAAGGCAACCTGATTCATTCCGGATGCGTAATCGGGGAAAAACCTCAAATGCTGGGCCTGAAAGAAGAAATCGGTAAATTAGTAATCGGGAACAACAATGTCATAAGAGAATATGTGACAATTCACACCTCAACAAAAGAAGATACCGAAACCCGGATAGGAGATAATAATTACCTGATGGCATTCTCACATATAGCTCACGACTGTCACCTGAAAAGCAATGTCATAATGAGTAACGGCTCGCTCCTTGCAGGTCATGTTGAGGTAGAAGACAATGTTACTATATCAGGTAATTCAGCCGTACATCAATTTGTCCGAATAGGACGCCTTGCAATGGTCGGAGGATTATCCCGGGTTACTCAAGACATCCCTCCTTTTATGATGTGCATAGGGAATTCTAAAATATGGGGCATAAATACAGTAGGGCTAAAACGGGCAGGAATCTCATCTGAGGAAATACGCCAGATTAAAAAAGCATACCGCATTCTTTACCGGGAAAGACTGCCTGTTAAAAAAAGCATAGAGAAATTAGAAAAAATAAACTCTCTAAAAACACAAGAAATAGTAACGTTTATTAGAAACTCCAAAAGAGGAATTGCCGGAGCTAACCGTTCAACAGTTTTTGAAAAGATATTTTTAAACTACCCTTTTCTTATCCGCCGGGAAATTGAATCTTACAGAACACTCAAAAAGACTCGTTAAGATCATTAAGCAGGGAATTCAGAAACAACCCCCATCTTCCTGAATTTTTGGTATCTATTTTCAATCAGTTTTTTAACAGGTATATCTTTAAGTTCGGAAATTGAACGCAGTATAAAATCTTTAAGATTTTCTGCCGCAGCAAGAGGGTCCCGATGGGCTCCGCCCAAAGGCTCTTTTATCATCTCATCAATTATCCCGAACTGCAGCAGATCTTCTGCGGTTAATTTTAAAGCCTTAGCTGCTTCCTCCGCCATTGTTCTCTCGCGCCATAAAATAGCAGAGCACCCCTCAGGCGAGATTACAGAATAATATGAATATTCCAGTAACGCAACCTTATCTCCTACGCCGATTCCCAAAGCGCCGCCGCTTCCGCCTTCACCTATTACAACTACAATAACAGGAGTTTGTATCTGAAACATATCCCTGATATTTCCTGCAATTGAATGAGCCTGGCCTCTCTCTTCTGCCCCGATACCGGGATATGCCCCCGGGGTATCAATAAAACAAACTACAGGCAGAGAAAATCTTTGCGCCATTTCAAACATTCTCATCGCCTTCCTATATCCTTCCGGATGGGCACAGCCGAAATTCCTGTCCAGATTTTCCTTGGTATCTCTCCCCTTCT
Source organism: uncultured Planctomycetia bacterium (assembly GCA_964562345.1). GTDB lineage: Bacteria > Omnitrophota > Gorgyraeia > Kaelpiales > Kaelpiaceae > Saelkia. The sequence goes on along the minus strand of CAZLTA010000010.1, from coordinate 5,746 downwards.
GATGGCCGACAAGTACAATTTTATTGTCATCTATCTCTGCAAGTCCTGTAATGAGCGCTTTATCATCACCGAAAACCCTGTCTCCGTGAAGCTCTATAAAATCCTTCATAATCATCCCTGCATAATCGAGAGTTGTAGGACGGTCAGTATGACGAGATATTTGAATTTTCTGCCAGGCGGTTAAATTACCGTATATCTCTTTCTTTAACTGCTCTAATTTCCGTTCGAACGTATCAATTTCATCGCTGAGATTAATCTTTTTTTCAAGCGAGAATTTTTTTAAATCCGCTATTTTTCTCTCAAGTTCCAGTATCGGTTTTTCAAATTCAAGCTCAGCCATATTAGTCTATAATTGTAACCTCAGTGCCAACCGGTACAATATCATACAACTCCTCAACATCCTTATTGTACATCCTGATACAGCCTGCCGTAATCTGCTTGCCGATACTTTCAGGCTCGGTCGTTCCATGAATGCCATATCCCGATGAGTTAAACCCCATCCAGCGGGTACCTAAAATATTCTCCGGGCTTTCCGGAGGAACTACCGCCCCTGTTTTAAACCAGACAGGATTAACCAGCTTATTTTCAATCTTGAATTTCCCCAGAGGCGTAATATTAAACTCACCCGTTGAGCAGGGATATACTTTTATTATCTCATCGTTAATCTTCAATGTTAAAATATTTTGAGATTTATCTACAATTATACTCACCTTAGCTGTTACAACTTTTAATCTCCGGCCGATACGGATTAAATTGGAATTCAATCCGTTACTTTTTTTCAAAAGCCCGACAGTAGTATTAAATTTTTTTGCTATTGCAGTCAGAGTATCACCTGATTTAACCTCATAAATAGTAGAATAATCAGTTTTAAGAGGAGAAAATAGTATTTTCATATTAAGCGCCCAGAGTTTTTTCTCTATACCGGATATATCAGGATGCGCAGGAAAACTCTGAATCAGTTTTGTATAAATGTTTCTGGCCTCTATTAATTTATTTTCTTCGGTTAATTTCCGGGCAGATTCGACACCTTTTTTAAAAGCATCTTCATCGCCTTTTTCTATCAGCATATCCAGCTGAGATAAATCCTGAATCTCAGGGCTTGTGTTCTTCTCATCCGCCTGCGAAGTAACAGCTGCTTTAGGCTGTTCTTTCTGTAAAACAGCTTCTCTTTTTCTGGTAGAATTTACCCCCCAGATAAGCAAACCTATACCCAAAACCGCTAAAACAGCTATAATGACACTGCGTCTTTCCATATTCTCCTCCCAGATAAGTTAGTGCTGTTACAATTTTTCAAGAAACTTTGTCCGCCAACGAAGTCGGCGAATCCAAAACTCATTCCTTGCAAATCCTCAGTGGTTAGACCTTTCCTTTTTAAGGAACAGGAAAGTCTATCCTTTAGGATTAGACCTTTCCTTTTTAAGGAACAGGAAAGTCTATCCTTTAGGATTAGACCTCCCCTTAAAAAAGAAACAGGAAAGTCTACCCTTTAGGGTTAGGAAAGTGGTTCATACTTTCCTACACCATAAAATAAGCCTTCTTTATCCGAAGCGGCCTAAAATTAATTTTTATAATTATAAAAGCGAAACAAATAAATTGCAATCAAAATGCTAACTGGTAATACTAAAAAACACCACATTGCTTCATAACAGAAACTGCTTATTCCTACTTATTTGTTTAGGAATTGGCATAAAATATTTGCTCCTGCAACAATTGTATAATCCGCTACAACCAAAGTTGTCATATTTTAAATACCCTTTGAAAAGCACCTTGTCTAACCTTTTGATTTTCAGCTATTTCTAACTTGCAACTTCTGGCACATATATTGCATAATTATATTCAAAGATAAAAACACAGGAGGTAGAAATGAAATTAATCAATATTGGATTAGTAATTGTTCTGTTATTTTCTTTTTGTTTGATATCAAACGCAACGGATTATAAAAAAGAAGCATCTACAGCAGCTTCAAAACCTCAATTGTTTCTTGATGAACTTGACTTAATAAATTTAATTTTGACAGGTACAGACCCCGGAGCTGAAATTCAGGGCCTGGAAGATTCATCAGATACGATTCTTTTCAGCGGCAAAAATCACAATACAAACGGTAGTATAATTACAGGCGGCAAATATGCAATCGGATGCAATATAGGCCAATGCAGTCTTGATATCAGCAATGTAACATTGGAAGGAACAAACGGTACAATAGAAGACAATGTAGACTATACCCTGAATATAAGCACCATGGCACCCTTTCTGCGCAAAAATGCCGATACAACAATAACAGAAGATACACTGATGGAGAATACAACGCTCGGCTCTTCAAGTGATTATCAAATTGTTTATGTAAATAACTCTAAACTGACTCTTTCTACAGGTTTTACAGGTTACGGTGTTCTTTATATTGAAGATAAAAACCACAATGAAGATGATTATATACTTGAGATGCTTAGCAATGCTATCTGGTATGGCGTGATTATTATCAATCAAACAGGCGAAGACAAAAAATCCAAAATATTTCTTAACGGCACTGCTGATGAAGAGGTAATTAATGTTGGAGATTTTGCAATCTTAGCAATAGATTCCATCACAATCGGGAACAATTTGAATCTAAATGACGGCAATATTGGTGTTTCATCGCAATCAGGAAGTATGACTGTAGGAAATAATAATAATTTTTCAGGCTCCCTGCTTGCTAACACCATAGTTCTTGGGAATAATAATAATGTAGGCGGAAATGTTTATCACAACGTTTTTGTCCACGGCCAACACCTTACTATAGGCGGAGGAGAAGTTACCCCTTTAACATTCCCGGTACTAACACTTCCTGAATTCCCTGTATTCAGCATTGGCACCCAGAATATATCGAGAGATAACAATGTAACATATACCCTCAATCCAGGCTCATATAAAAATATATCCTTTGGGAATAATTGCACCTTAAATCTTACAGGGGGAGAATATAATATTAACAACATAACTATGGGCAATAATTGCCAAATCAGGTATCAGGCTTCAACTACATTAAATATAAAACAAAAAGTGGTGACTGGAAATGACCTAATACTATCTAGTTCCTCTCCAGGCTTAGACGCCAGTGACTGTGTTTTTTATGTTGAAGGCTCAGGGCTTTCAAGCAGCACAAATGTATTTTCATTAGGCAACAATCCAACAATTTACTGTAATGTCTATGCTCCAAATTCAAATATCACTATAGGCAACAATATAAATTTCAAAGGTGCTCTTATCGCAAAAACAATAGTAATAGGCAATAATGCATTTGCATCAATAGAACTGCAAAGCGCATTTGGCGGAGGCAATGGAGGAGCAGCCCAAAATGTTGAAATCTACGGCAGTTTAATATTAAGAGGCAATGAATTCTATATCCCCGCTGAAGGCGCCAATATAAACGGCTATTACTGCCGGGAAGTTTTAGAAAAAGTGAATACTGAATTAGAATCGCGGCCCTACAATATCTGGTTCGACTGGAAAGAAACAGAATAAATGAAATGCAGGATAAAAAAAGAATTGCATCTATTGGTATAAGCGTATTTATAATATTAAGCGTTTGTTTTTCTGCCTCAACAAATGCGTTTTTTAAAAAGGCCACCCGGGAAAGAGGCTTTAAGATTCAGCTTGATATTGATGAACTGGCAGCTGTCAATTTTATGTTTTCCGGAGACGGCGCCGCGGCTGAAATACATGGGGAAAGCGGCGCTTTAGAAAACACGCTTCTAAGCGGTAAGAACCATAATGTAGACGGCTCGCTTGCAAGCGGCGAAAAACCTGCAATTAGACTGAATCTTTCCAGCAGTATACCGGATGTTAATGAAATAACTTTAGAAGGAACTCCAGTTAAAGAAGGAAATTATGAATATAAACTTGATATGACAGAACTGGCTGTTATTTTAAGAAAAAATGCAGACATAACTATTACGCAAAATACTGTTTTAGAAGGGGCTGCAATCGGAAGCCCTTCCAATTATCAAATTGTATATCTGGATAATGCCCAATTAATACTTTCACATAATTTTACAGGTTACGGAATTCTTTATATCGAAGACAGCACCTATTTTGCAGAAGACCCGATTTTTGAAATGCTGGGCAACGCCTCTTGGTATGGATTAATAGTAATCAACCAGCACATCGAAGAAGATAAAGATTCTAAAATATTTCTGCACGGAAGCACTGTAATGAATTTAGAGAATTTTGTGCTTCTGGGAATAAACAATCTTACTCTCGGCGATAACCTGGTTGTAAATAACGGCAGTGTAGGCACACAATCAGAAGGCGGCACTGTAATTATAGGCAACAATTCCTATTTTGCAGACAGCATTATAGGCGATACAATAAATATCGGTAACAATGCAGCAATAGAAGGAGACATCTATTATACTTCCGGATTCAGCCATGGAGATAGTCTTACCCTTAACGGCGATGAAATTACACCCTCCAATATCCCCTTAGTGGATTTGCCTGAATTTCCGGAATTCGAAGCAGGGAGCCAGAATATATCTGTAGGAAACAACTCCAGCTATACTCTCGCTCCCGGAAGCTACGGCAGTATTTCAATAGGCAACAGCTCTACTCTTTACCTTGCAGGAGGAATTTACAACATCAAAGAAATAAGCGGCGGCAACGGCTCCCGGATAAAATACCAGGGTTTCTCTGAAATAAGAGTAAAAGAAAAAATAGAATTTCAGAATTCTCCGGTAATTGAGCCGGATTCTGTTTCTTTAAACGCCAGTGACTGTATCTTCTATATCGAAGGAAAAAATTACCCGGGGACTGAAGATGTATTTTATGCCAAGAACACTCCGATAATCCATTGTAACATCTATGCACCTAATTCAAGCGTAACAATAAAGAATAACGGAGATTATAAGGGATCTATAATTGCCAATACAGTAACTTCTGAAAACAATGCTGCAACTTCAATAGAATTACAAAGCGCCTTCTCAACCCCTCCCCGATACGTCAAAGTTTACGGCAGTGTTATCTGCTGCGGTAATAATTTCCATATTCCTAATTTAGGAAACAACGCAAAGGTTTATTATTCCCGCCAAGCCCTCGAACAAGTTAATGCGATGTTAGATTCCCTGCCGCTTGCCTGGAGTAATTGGAAAGAAGTAGAATAAAATATTTGCCGGAGTTTAAGTATCAGATAAATCAGTTTAAGCAGGCTGTTTATTTAACAAAACTTTCTGTACAATTTCAGCGTATTCTCAGCAATAATCTCCTTGGTATATTGTTGTTCTACCATCTGGCGTCCTGTGTAACCAAACCGCTCCCTTAATTCCTTATCATTCAGGAGTTCAATAATGCGGGAAGCCAGAGACTCGAAATCCTTTACAGGAATGACGAATCCGTTAATACCATCTTTAATAATTTCCGGCATTCCCCCGGTTCTGGTAACAATCATTGGTTTAGCTGATGAAAGAGCCTCTAACATAGTCAATCCGAATGGTTCTGATGCAGTTGAAGGATACACACATACTGTTGAAGCAGCATAGAGTGCCGGCATTTCTTTAAGCTGGAAAGCATCAATTAAAACATTATCCTGAAGGCCGAGAAACTTAATCAAACTTACCATATATGCAATATCCTTCTGCTGGGACTGGACCCAGTCTATGATATTTTTTGTCCCTGCAAGCACCAGGACAACATCAGGAAATCTCTCCCTGACTATGCGTAAAGCTTTTATGCTAACATCGCAGCCTTTAGCTAATCCCATCCTTGCAGGATGAAATAT
>CAZLTA010000009.1:0-15191 GCA_964562345.1 uncultured Planctomycetia bacterium | reverse complement strand
AAAATATATCCAGATGCTTTTGTGAAAAAAATTAAAGGAGGTAATTAATGGCAAGACATCCGAGTTTAAAAATTAAGGACTCAGCTTTACAGCACAGAAATGTCCTTAAAAGATTTGAAAGAATTACCATGTTTCTTAAGAAATCCGGCGAGGAAAATTTAACTGTATTTAAATTGCCTAAATTCAAAAGGAAGAGATTGAAAGGATTAAAGAAAGAGGCCAAGAAAGGAGAGGTTACAGCGCCGGGCGAAGGCGGAGCTGGGACACAAGAAAAGACTTCTGGTGAAAAAGCTTAAAATTCTATTAATTTTTACCGCGGTTTTTTTCGCACAAGCTGAGGCGGGAAGCCTTAATCGTTTAATAGTTGATAGAGATTCGCTTTATCTCAGGGCGGGTCCAAATCAGAATTTTGAAGTTTTAAAAAATCTTAAGAAGGGTGAAATTTTAAAAAAAGTTTCTGAAAAATACGGCTGGACTGAAGTCGAACTTTCCACTGATATTAGATTATATATATCCAGGGATTATATATCTCAAAAAGGCTCTCTGGGGATTATAAATGCAGACCGGGTTAATGTAAGAGCTGCGCCTTCATTGAATGCTGCCGTTTTAGGCCAGTTAAATAAAGAAGATACGGTTAGCATTATAAATAGCAACGTTGATTGGATTGAAATTGCTGCGCCGAAAGGTTTTACAGGCTGGACGAAGTCCGAGTATTTAGGGGATTATTCTGCGGATATTATTGAAAATGAAAAAAGCCAAGATTTGAAGGATGAAACAATACATTCCGTATCTTTTTCTCATGCGGAATTAAAAAAGGAATTTTCTGCTGATATTGTTGAAAATGAGAAAGCCAGTTCTAATGCGGAATCAAAAAAGGAATTTTCTGTTGATGTTTTTAAAGGCAGGGTAGAGGATGTAGGAAGAGTTTTCAGCAGAAAGTCTAAATATAAATTGGTAACTCCGGAAGACGGGAAGTATTATCTGACAGGTTTTGATGCAGGGATTGTTGTTTATTTAGATCGGGAAGTAACAATAGAAGGAGAATTAATATCAGAAAATGTTATTAAGGTTATCAAAATGTTTTGAGATGGCGAAGATAAAGGTAAATTTAGGCTTGCGAAGTTACGATATTATAATCGGGAAAAATATAATATCCGCTTTACCCGGGAGATTGGAAAAGCTGCAGCTCTTGAAATATCAGCCGGTTGTTGTAACCAATGACAAGGTTTATAAAATTTACGGTGAGTTTTTAAAAGAAAAATTAATCAATTGCCCCAAGCCGTTATTTTTAAAAGTGCCGGATTCAGAAAAGGCTAAATCATGGCAGGTGCTTTCTAATGTTTTAAAGACAATAGTAGAGTTTAATAAAGATAAAAATATATTTTTAGTAGCTTTAGGCGGAGGTGTAGTCGGGGATTTGACGGGCTTTCTGGCGGCAATTTATAAGCGGGGGATACCTTATATCCAATTGCCTACTACGCTTCTGGCGCAGGTTGATTCCAGTATCGGAGGAAAAGTCGCTGTTGATTTAAGCTGGGGTAAAAACCTCATTGGTGCATTCTATCAACCGAAAATTGTAATCTCAGAATTGATATTTTTAAATACTCTGCCGGATAAAGAAATCAGATGCGGGCTTTCAGAGGCAATCAAATGCGGAATAATAGATGGCGGGTTGTTTGATTTCTTAGAAACCAACCGGAAAACAATTTCCAATTCTTCCTCTGGTGAGCTGCTGGAAATCATTAAAAGGTGTGCCCGGTTAAAGGCCGATATTGTAGCAAAAGACGAATTTGATTCTAAGGATATCAGAATAGTTTTAAATTTGGGGCATACTATTGGACATGCAATGGAATCAGCTCTTAAATATACGGTTATTACTCATGGAGAGGGAGTAGCTGTGGGGCTGATAGCAGAAAGTATAATTGCACATAAAATAGGTCTTTTAAGCCGAAGTAGTTTACAAAGAATAACAGATTTGATTGTGAATCTCAGGTGCCTCCCTGCCGTAACGAAAAAGATAAGCATATCAGATATTATTGCCCATCTTCCATATGATAAAAAAGTAAAGTTTGGCCAATCCAGGTTTGTACTCCCTGTTGACATAGGAAAAGTTAAAATTGTTTCGGGATTAGATAAGAGGGTAATTAAATCTTCTATTAAAGGTGCCTTAGAATACCTTCCGGATGTATGAGGCATATGAAAATTGCTATAAAAACTAATAGAAAGGTTGAACTTATAGATATTACGTCTTCAATTAATTCCGTTATTAAAAAGGAAGGCATAAAAGAAGGGATGTGCACCGTTTATATACCCCATACAACTGCAGGTATTTTGATTAATGAAAATTATGACCCTGATGTTAAACGCGACATTTTAAATTGGCTGGATGATAAAGTTGCGCGTAGCGGGGATTATTTGCACAGCGAAGGCAATGCAGATGCCCATATTAAGTCAGCACTTGTTGGCAGCAGTACAGTTTTAATAATTGATGAGGGTGAACTTCTGTTAGGCCGTTGGCAGGGTGTCTTCTTCGCGGAATTCGACGGGCCGAGGCAGAGAAAAATCTGGGTAAAAGTGTCTGAAGACTAAAAATTTACTGCTCATTTCCCCAAAAGGGATAATTCGCAGACGGCTAACGCCTAAAATTTTTAGCCTCAGGAGAAGCTAAAAATTTACTGCTCATTAGGAGGTGAAAAATGGCTGAAGAATTGATTGAGATTGGAATAGTAACGAATTTCTATGCCAAGCCTTCTGCGGCGATTATAGAAATTACAGCTCACAGCTTAAAGGTGGGAGATAAAATAAAAATTAAAGGGCATACTACGGATTTTGATATGGTTGTTGAATCTATACAGATTGAACATTCTTTAGTTGAAGAGATATTGCCCGGACAGATAGTAGGTTTGAAAGTCAAAGAGCGTGTTAGGTCTCACGACAGAGTATTTAAATGGGTAACGAGTTAATCGGCTGAAAAATATTTTTTAAGGAGGTGATTTATATGGCCAAGGCATATTTAAAAATCAATGTTTCACCGGGAGAGGAAAGAGAGGTTAAAAAACAACTTTTGGCTCATAAAGACGTTCTGCAGGCAGACCTGACTTCAGGCGAACAGGATGTAATTGCTCTTATTGAGGCTGCTAATTATGAGGGGTTGATGAACTTTGTCGTTACAGAACTGCGACTCATCGAAGGCATTACTAAAACAACTACAAACTTAATTTTGGATTAACCAGTCATTCGTCTTTAATAGTGATTTGCATTCTGCTGTTTCAAGGCGGATATGTAACCAATTCTATAAGATGGTCTATGCTATCCGTCTTGACTAAATGAGAAGCCCATGTTAGGATAATCGAGTTTGACGATGAAGATAATTATGATTTTTTTAATATTGATAGGGTTAAGTCTGAATTCTTCTGCTGTTGAGGAATCTTTGAAAAGTTTTACTCTTACAGGTTACGATGAAGGAAATAAGAAAAAATGGGAGATGGAAGGTGAAAATGCAGCCATTTCCACAGATGATATAGCTTTAACCGATGTTAAGGCAAAGATTTACGAAAATTCCCAGGTGATAGATATTAAAGCTGATAAAGGTTTCATAAATAAAGTAAATCAAAAAGTTTCTTTGCAGAAGAATGTGGTTTTGAAAGATTCTAAAGGGGGAATTCTTTATACGGAAATATTAAACTGGGACCAGGAAAAAGATGTTATCTGGACTGATGTATATCTTAAATTGGTAAAGAATGAGAATGAGATAGTTGGAACCGGCGGTGAAGTAGATACAAAACTTACCAAAGCTGTTATAAAAAAAGACGTGGAGTTAAAAGTAATACCGCAGACTATTATAACCTCAAGCGGCCCTTTGGAGGTTGATTATGTCAAGAATATTGCTGTTTTTAAAAACGATGTTCATATTGTTGACAGAAGAGGAGAACTTTTTTGTGACATTATGATTGTATATTTTGATTCCAAAAAAAAGAGCATCATAAAAGCAGATGCTAAAGGCAATGTGAAATTGAGAAGAGGCAATTCTTGGACATATTCTCAGGAAGCTGTATATGATGTTAAGGAAGGCAAGGTTACTCTTTTGGGGCGGCCTAAACTGGAAATTTATCCTGAATAGATCAAAATGTTAAAAGTTTCTTCTCTTATTAAGGAATACAAAAATAGAAGGGTTGTTAACGGAGTCAATCTGGAGGTAAATAATTCCGAAATTGTAGGGCTCTTAGGCCCTAACGGAGCAGGTAAAACCACGACATTTTATATGATTGTAGGATTGATTTCACCTTATATGGGAAACGTGTATTTTAAAAATACTGATATAACAAATCTGCCGATGTATAAAAGGGCTGCTTTAGGACTTGGTTATCTGTCTCAGGAGCCGGCAATATTCGGCAACCTGACTGTGGAAGAAAATATTATGGCAATATTGGAAACATTAAATCTGCATCCTAAAGAAAGAAAATTAAGATTGGGAATGCTGCTGGATGAATTGAGAATTTCTTATTTGGCAAAAAACAAAGCTTATACTTTATCGGGCGGTGAAAGGAGGAGATTGGAGATTACAAGGGCCTTGTCGATTAATCCGTCTTTCCTTTTGTTGGATGAGCCGTTCAGCGGTATTGACCCTATTGCAGTTGCGGAATGTCAGGATATAATTGTGGAATTAAAAAATAAAGGCATCGGAATCCTGCTTACTGACCATAATGTCAGAGAAACGCTGGCAATCACAGATAGAGCATATATTATCTCAGAAGGCAATATCCTGCTTTCCGGCAGCGCTCAGCAGTTAATTGAAGATGAACAGGCAAGAAAGGTATATCTTGGGGAAAGGTTTAAACTGTGAAAATTATGAAAGGGGGTAATGAGTGGAATTAAAAATTACAGGAAGACATTTCAATGTTACAGAAGCGTTAAAAGCTTATCTGGATGAAAAAATATCCCGTTTGGATAAATATGCCCGGGATATAATCGATACGCATGTAATTTTACAGATGGAGAAACGAAATGCTGTTGTAGAAGTAAATATGAGGCTCAAAAGATTTGATGTTAATGTAAAAGAATCTCATTCGGATATGTATGCGGCAATAGATGAGTCATTTGAAGCTCTTAGAAAACAGATTGTCAGGCATGAAGATAAACTGAAGGCCCATAGATATAAACATAAAGAGGAAGATGAAGAGATAAAGTGAAAATTAAGTTTAAGAGATTAAACACTGTTGAAAAAGAATTAGAGGTTGAACTTTCTGAAAAAGAGATCCAGCCTTTTAAAAACAACACTTATTCCAACTGGCAGAAAAAAGTTGGAATTCCGGGTTATAGAAAGGGTAAAGCACCTCTGGATTTGGTTGTTGGAAGATATAGTAATGAAATAAACAATGACCTTAAAGATAACCTTGTGTCGTTATTTTATAAAAAGGCTCTTGAGGAGTCTAAAATAACCCCGATATCCAATCCTTTAATGATAGAATCCAGCCTTACCAATGATGGAGGATGTGTTTTTAAATTAAGAGTTGAGGAAAAACCTAAAATCAAACTCCCTAAATATAAAAACTTAAAGCTTGAAAAAAAATCTTCTGCTGTTAAAGATGATGAAATCCTGGAAATTCTGGAAAACCTGAAAAAAGAAAGAACCCAGTGGATTGATACAGAAAGAGAGTCTTTAAAAGGGGATTTTTTAATTATAGATTGGCTGATCAGCTCAGAAGGTAAAGTAGTGGATAAAAAAGAAAACGCATCTCTCTTGTTAGATGAAAAGAACTTATTCCCTGGTTTACTGGATAATCTCCTGAGTCTGAAAAAGGATGATGATAAGGAGTTTGAGCTTGAAGTGCCGGCCGATTTTAGTGATAAAAAAGTTGCAGGGAGAAAGTGCTTTTTTAAAATTAAGGTGAAAGCGGTTAAAGAGAAAAAAGAACCTGTTATAGATGATAATTTTGCCAAAGATGCGGGGAAAAAAGAAACTTTGAAGGATTTAAGAGATACAATCAGGGAAGAGTTGAAAGGCTATAAAGAAGCTCAGACAGAAATGGAACTGGAAGGTGTGATGTTCGAGAAACTTCTTGCCGGAACTGATATGGAAATTCCTCCCCAGCTTTTGGATAGGCAGGCAAAAAAGGCTGCTCAGGATATAGCTTTGCGGTTATTCTATAAAGGTGTATCTCATGAAGAAGTCGAGAAACAGGCGGATGTTATCTGGAAAGAGGCAAAAATAGAGGCAGAGAAACAGTTAAAAATTCATTTTATCCTGGAAGAAATTGCGGAGCAGGAAGAGATTATGGTTTCAGATGAAGATTTCCAGCTCTATCTCGAAAAGCTGGCACAGAAAAACAAACTTCCGCTTGATGAGTTTAAATCCAGATTAGATAAGGAAGGTAAGCTGGAAAACCTCAGGGAAGATTTGAGGCGTCAAAAGGTTATTGAATATATAAAACAAAAAGCCGAGATAGTAAGCGGTTAATTAACTGTTTTAAATTTAAGGAGGTGTAGAGATGGATATAAAAGGCCAGACTTTAATCCCGATGGTGGTAGAAAAAACCGGCAGAGGTGAACGTGCTTTTGATATTTATTCCAGGCTCTTAAAGGATAGGATTGTTTTTATCGGAACTCCTGTTGATGATAATGTTGCCAATCTTATCATTGCCCAGATTTTATTTCTGCAGTCTGAGGATGCGGAAAAAGATATAAGTATTTATATTAATTCTCCTGGTGGTTCTGTTACCAGCGGGCTGGCGATATATGATACTATGCAGTTTGTAAAACCTGATATCTGCACTTATTGTGTAGGGCAGGCTGCAAGCATGGGCGCGCTGTTGTTAACCGCCGGAGCCAAGGGTAAAAGGTTTGCTCTTCCGCATGCCCGGATAATGATTCATCAGCCCTGGGGCGGTGTGCAGGGGCAGGCCGAAGATATTCATATCCAGGCCCAGGAAATATTAAGACTGCGGGATAAGCTAAATGAGCTGCTTTCTGCACATACCGGCAGGCCGTTAGACCAGGTTAAAAAGGATACTGACAGGGATTATTTTATGAATACAGAAGAGGCGAAGAATTATGGTATAATAGACAAAGTTATTTATCCTCAAGAAAAACTAAAAAAGGAGAGTTGATATTATGATTAAACCGCGCAAAAAATATTTACTGACTCCCGGCCCGACACCGGTGCCGGAAGATGTTCTTTTGACCCAGGCCCAGTCTATTATTCATCACAGGACTCCTGAGTTTAAGGAGATTTTTAAAGAAGTCTCAGAAAATTTAAAATACGTTTTTCAGACAAAAAATCCTGTTTTAGTGTTTTCATCTTCAGGGACAGGAGCTATGGAATCAGCCGTGGCGAATTTACAGCGGGATGGAATAAAGTTTTTACCCATTGTGGGAGGAAAATTCGGCGAGAGATGGGAAGAAATATGCAAGGCATTAGGAGCTGATTATGAAACTTTAAATATTGATTGGGGTGCGGCTCCGAATCCTCAAGAAGTGGCAAATAAACTCAAGAGCGATAAAAATATAAAAGTAATCCTTACAACACTGTGTGAAACTTCAACAGGGTGTGTCTATGATGTGAAATCCATTGCAGAAGCTGCTAAAAAACATGACGCTTTGCTTGTTGTTGATGCTATAAGCGGGCTTCTGGCAGATGAATTCAAAATGGATGACTGGGGAATAGATGTTGTTATTGCAGGTTCTCAAAAAGGATTAATGCTTCCTCCGGGGCTTTCTTTTATCAGCCTTTCCGATAGAGCGTGGGAATATGTGGAGAAATCTAAACACAGGGCATATTACTTTGACCTTAAAAAAGCCAGAACATCCGGTTTGAAATATGATACTCCCTGGACACCTGCTGTGAGTTTGGTGATAGGATTAAGAAAAGCATTGGAATTAATAAAAGAAGAAGGGATAGAAAATATCTGGAAGAGGCACAGTTTTCTTGCTGAAACATGCAGGCAGGCAATCAAAAGCCTGGACCTTAAACCTTTTGCGCAAAGTCCTTCCAATGCGGTTACCAGTGTAAGTATGCCTGAATCTATTGACAGTGCAGAGTTTGTCAAATTTATCAGGAATGAATTTGGGGTAAGTATTGCAGGGGGGCAGGCTCAATTAAAGGGTAAAATATTCAGGATTGCTCATTTGGGATATATGAATATATTTGACCTTTTGGTTGGTATTACGGCTATTGAATTCGCCTTGCATAATTTCGGTTATCAATTCAACTTGGGTAAAGGAATCCTGAAACTGGAAGAAGAATTTTTAAAAGAATACAAAAAGGAGGATTAAGGTGGCAAAAGTTCTAATTAGCGATAATTTGGCCCCTGAGGGTGTTAAAATTTTAAAAGATTCGGGTTTAGATGTTACAGTGAAAACAGGCCTTAAACCTGATGAACTTAAAGAAGAAATTAAATCATATGACGGTATTGTTATCCGCAGCGCTACAAAACTGACTGCAGATATAATTGAGAAAGCGGATAATTTGAAAGTTATCGGGCGCGCAGGTGTCGGGCTTGATAATGTTGATTTAGATGCTGCCACCAAAAAAGGTATTATTGTTATGAATACTCCTTTGGGCAATACAATATCTACTGCAGAACATACTATGACATTGATACTTGCTCTTTCGCGCAATGTCCTGCAGGCGCATGCTTCCATGAAAGAGGGCAAGTGGGAACGGAAGAAATTTATGGGCAGAGAAATTTATGGGAAGGTTTTAGGCATAGTCGGTTTGGGCCGGATAGGCCGTGAAGTTGCCAAACGTGCGATAGGTTTTGGAATGAAAGTCATTGCCTATGACCCGTATCTTTCCGAAGATATGGCCAAAAAAATACAAATTGAACCTGTTGATTATGAATATCTTTTGAAAAATTCAGACTATATAACTTTTCATGTGCCTTTAACAGACAGCACTTATCATATTTTAGGGGAGAAAGAATTTGGCCTTTTAAAAAACACAGCTATGATTGTCAACTGTTCCCGGGGCGGAGTGGTAGATGAGGATGCTCTTTATAAAGCTCTTTCAGAAAATAAAATTGCAGGCGCTGCTTTGGATGTTTATGAAAAAGAGCCGCCTGAGGGCAGTTCTTTGCTTAAGCTTGATAATATTGGTTTAACTCCGCATTTAGGTGCATCAACTAAGGAAGCGCAGATTAATGTTGCAATTGAGGTTGCAGAGCAGGTCCGGGATGCTTTGCAAAACAAGGCGATAAGGAATGCGGTTAACTTACCTTCCATGGAATCTGAAGTTTTAGAGGAGATTAGCCCGTATTTAAACCTGGCTGAAAAAATCGGTTCTTTATTAGGACAGTTAATAGAAGGTTATGTGAAAAATATTGAGATTAAATACAGCGGGGACATTTTGGTTCATGATGTTTCTCCGGTTACTTCTGCTTTGCTTAAAGGGTTTTTATCTCCAATGCTTATGGAATCGGTAAACTATGTTAATGCGGGAGTAATTGCTAAAGAAAGAGGAATAAATGTAGAGGAAGTCAAGTCTACAGAGGTTAAAAATTTTACCAACTTAATTCAGGTTAAGGTCGAAACAGATAAAAAACAAAATAAGGTTGCGGGAACTTTATTCTCTAAAACAAACCCCAGGCTGGTAAATGTGGATGGTTTTTATGTCGAAGCAATACCCAAAGGGTGCATGTTGATTGTTTACAATCAGGACAAACCTGGCGTAATAGGGCATATCGGGACAACGTTAGCTAAAGGAGGCATTAACATTTCGGGGATGTCATTCGGGAGGTCAACAGAAGGAGGAGATGCCTTAACAGTTTTGAATATTGATTTTCCGCTGGAGGATGATTTTATAAAAGAGCTGTTGTCGTTGGATTATATCAAAGCAATAAAGCTGATAAATTTATAAATACGAGGAGGATAAGATGGGTAATAAGCATCCGAAGATATACCTTATTGATGTTACCAATAGAGACGGGGTTCAAACATCACGTTTGAGTTTAGCAAAGCTGGAAAAGACCATGGTTAATCTTTATTTGAATGAGATGGGCGTATATCAGAGTGAAATGGGGTTCCCTGTAACCAGCCATGAGATTAATTATATTAATGCTAACGTAGAGCTTTATGATTTGGGAGTTTTAAGCCCTCTGGTTTTGAGCGGCTGGGTGCGGGCAATAGCTGCGGATGTTGAAACAGCTTGCAGGCAGACAAATATAAAAAGCTTGAATCTTTCCATATCGACATCTAAACAGATGATAGAAAGCAAGTTTAAAGGCAAATATTCCAAGGAAGATGTAATAAATATGATGGTTGAAGCTGTGAAGATGGCGAAATCAAAAGGGATAAATATTATCGGGGTGAATGCCGAAGATGCATCGCGCACGGATGATGATTATCTGTATCAATTTGCTAAAGCAGCCAAGGATAACGGGGCTGACAGACTGCGTTATTGCGATACTCTGGGATATGACGACCCTTTTACAATTTATGAAAGAATATATAATTTAGCTAAAAAGGTTGAGATGCCTATTGAGATACACTGTCATAATGATTTAGGTATGGCTGTTGCAATTTCGATTGCAGGGGCAAAAGCAGCAAACGATGCCGGAGTTGATGCTTATATCAATACTACCATAAACGGGATGGGAGAACGCGCCGGGAACGCAGATTTAGTATCTACTATTCTGGCGATTAAGTATTCCAGCGGTTTCACTCAGAAGTATTTCCTGGATGAACGGATAAATTTGAGTGTCGCCTGGAAGATTGCACAGTATGGGTCTTATGCTTTTAAAGTTCCGATACCGATTAATCAGCCCGGGGTGGGGAAGAATATGTTTGCTCATGAATCCGGTATTCATGCTGACGGGGCTTTAAAAGATTCCAGAAATTACGAGCTTTATCATTTTGAAGATTTGGGCCGGGGAGAGCCTGTAATAATCGAAACCGGCAGACAGATTACTGTTGGGGAATACAGCGGGATAAAAGGGTTCAGGAACGTCTATGAAAAGCTGGAAGTAGAGTTTAAAGATGATGAAGAAGCCAGAGACATATTGGAACTTACCAGATTTGCTAATGTCCATAAACAGAAGCCTCTCACAGAAGACGAGCTGCTTTTTATCGCTAAATACCCTGAGATTACGAAAAAGATTCTCACGATGTTGGTGTAGCGTAAGATGTTAATTTATAAAACCCTATTTAAATAAATGGATGATAAAATATTTGTGTTAGTCGGCACCCAATGGGGTGATGAGGGTAAAGGTAAAATAATTGACTGGCTTACTCAGAATGTAGATATCGTTGTCCGCTTTCAGGGCGGGAATAATGCCGGCCATACTGTAGTGGTTGATGAGAATAAATATATCTTTCATCTGCTTCCTTCGGGTATTCTTCATAAAGGAAAAGTCTGTGTAATCGGCAATGGTGTTGTAATCGACCCCGAGACTTTGATAAAGGAGATTGAACAGATATCTGAGAAAGGGTATAAGGTTGATGCAGCCAATCTGATTATCAGCGACAGGGCACATGTGATTTTCCCTTATCATAAAATCTGGGATAAGTTAAAAGAACAGCGGTTAGGCAATCTTAAAATCGGAACAACCGGTAAAGGAATTGGGCCTTGTTATGTGGATAAATTTGACCGTTCCGGAATAAGAATTATTGACTTGCTGAATAAGGATACTCTTAAAAGTAAACTTGAGGCAAGTTTGGAATATAAGAACGAAATTCTAACCAAGATTTTCAATTATAATGCTTTTGATTTTAAACAAATATATGAAGATTACCTGCGTTTTGGCCGGGAACTTATGCCTTTCGTAAAAGATGCTGCTATTTATTTAGCAGAAGCGGTAAGAGATAATAAAAAAATTCTCTTCGAAGGAGCCCAGGGAACTTTTCTGGATATAGACTTTGGGACATATCCTTTTGTAACATCATCTTCTACTCTTTCAGGAGGTGCCTGTGTAGGTTCAGGTGTGGGGCCTTCCAGGATAGATAAGGTTATCGGAGTTGCTAAGGCATATACTACCCGGGTAGGAGAAGGGCCGTTTCCTACTCAACTGGAAGATGATTTAATGGAAAAAATACGCGCCAAAGGCAATGAGTTTGGAGCTACTACCGGCAGGCCTAGAAGATGCGGCTGGTTTGATGCTTCTTTAGTGCGTTATGCTGTTGAGATAAACGGTATTGATGAAGTTGCTTTAACAAAGCTTGATGTATTGGATGAGCTTGAAGAAATAAAAATATGTATTGGTTATGAATTTGAAGGTAAAAAGTATAAATATCCGGCTTCGGATTTTAATTTCTGGTCTGAGGCCAAACCTATTTATGAAACAGCAGCAGGATGGTGTTGTGATACAAGTTCTATTCATTCATCAGATGATTTGCCTGACAATGCCGCTGCATATATTGAAAAAATTTCACAACTTATAAATGCAAATGTAACGATTATTTCCGTAGGTTCTAAAAGAGCCCAAACTTTTTATGTGAGCAATAGAAAGGAGATGACATGAAAGAGTTGTTTTGGTTAGCCCCGGCAGGTTCTGTTCTTGCCATATTGTTTGCAGGGTATTTAGTTAGATGGATTTTAAAAAAAGATGAAGGGACTGACCAGATGGTGCAAATTGCAGATGCTGTCAGAGAAGGAGCTTCTGCGTATTTAAAAAAGCAATATACGACTGTTGCAGTATTTTTTCTGTTTGCTTTCTTTCTGCTCTTCTTCCTGGCTAAATACGGATATTTACCGATTTTTGTCCCTTTTGCTTTTTTAACAGGAGGTTTTTTCTCCGGGCTTTCAGGATTTATAGGGATGAAGGTTGCAACTCAATCTAGCTCCAGGACTGCAAATGCAGCCCGGTCCAGCTTGAATTCTGCTTTAAAAATAGCTTTTCTGTCCGGTGCTGTAATGGGACTCATTGTTGTCGGTTTGGGCCTTCTTGATTTATCTATCTGGTATTATATCCTGGATTTTTATTACAGGAATATGGAGATAAGCAAGAGGATATTTGTTATCACATCTACTATGTTGACATTTGAACTTGGTGCAAGTTCCATGGCATTATTTGCCAGAGTCGGCGGCGGGATATATACCAAAGCCGCAGATGTAGGGGCAGACCTTGTCGGTAAGTTGGAAGCGGGTATTCCTGAAGATGACCCCAGGAATCCGGCTGTTATCGCAGATAATGTGGGAGACAATGTCGGTGATGTTGCCGGTATGGGGGCAGACTTGTATGAATCGTATGTGGGTTCAATAGTTGCGA
This sequence comes from uncultured Planctomycetia bacterium, assembly GCA_964562345.1. GTDB lineage: Bacteria > Omnitrophota > Gorgyraeia > Kaelpiales > Kaelpiaceae > Saelkia. The sequence continues at coordinate 1,992 of CAZLTA010000009.1, read as the reverse complement.
CAATGGTGCTTGCTGTTGCCGCAGGCCTTGGTCTCAAAGGTGTTACGATTCCTATGACTATGGCAAGCGTAGGAGTTGTTTCTTCCATTATAGGCATATTAACCATTAGGTCTCAGGAAAAAGCTTCTCAGTCTGTTCTGCTCTGGGCTTTGAGAAAGAGTATTTTTTTAACGGCACTGCTTGTGGCCGGGTTAGGATATTTTTTAATTACACGAGTTTTGGGGCATCAATATATCGGAATATATTTTTCAGTAATCACCGGCCTGATTGCAGGTATTATAATAGGTCTTTCGACCGAATTCTATACTTCTCACAGGTATTCTCCTACCCGCTCAGTTGCCCAATCAGCTTTAACAGGGCCTGCAACTGTTGTAATTTCAGGATTGTCTGTTGGAATGGGTTCTACTTTCATCCCGATAGTTACCGTTGCAATTGCTATTTTGGCCAGTTTCTCTTTTGCAGGGGGATTCGGTAATTTTAATCTCGGACTTTACGGGGTAGGTATTTCTGCAATTGGGATGTTAAGCACTTTGGGAATTACTCTGGCGGCAGATGCTTATGGTCCGGTTGCAGATAATGCTGGCGGTATTGCTCAGATGGCATCTCTACCGCCGGAAGTCAGGAAAAGAACGGATGCATTGGATTCTTTAGGTAATACGACTGCTGCAACGGGAAAAGGTTTTGCCATTGGTTCTGCAGCTTTAACAGCGCTGGCTCTTATTGCAGCTTATAAAGACCATTTGGAAAATTTGGGTGCAAATTTAAATTTAGCGCTTTTAAATCCCAAAATTATTGTCGGGCTTTTTATAGGCGGGATGCTGCCGTTTCTATTCTCATCACTTACCATGAAAGCTGTTGGCCGTACTGCCGGGAAAATAGTAGTTGAGGTAAGGCGGCAGTTTCGTGAAATTGCAGGGTTGATGGAATCAAAAGCTAAACCTGACTATGCACGCTGTGTGAGAATAGTTACTCTTGCTTCCCAGAAGGAAATGATACTTCCTGCAGTAATTGCATTATTCAGTCCTATTGTTGTTGGTTTGATTTTTGGTGTAGAGGCAAATTTAGGGCTGCTTGTTGGATCTTTAGTATCGGGATTTGTTTTGGCCATTATGCTCGCAAATTCCGGTGCCTCATGGGACAATGCAAAAAAATATATTGAAGAAGGAAATTTAGGCGGCAAGGGTTCTGATGCTCATAAAGCAAGTGTTGTCGGAGATACTGTAGGGGACCCCTGCAAGGATACTTCGGGGCCTTCGATAAATATTTTGATAAAACTAATGTCCATGGCTTCTATTGTTTTTGCTGCGTTCATCTTGAAGAAAACCTTACTTCCTTGACGCAGGAATTCAGGAGTGTTAATATTTTTAAGCGGTTAATGCTTAATGCTCATTCCCCCAAAGGGGGACTTGTACCCCTTGGTTTGGTTTCAAAGAAACCAAGGGGGTATAATTCGCACAGGTTACTTGTGTCAACTTTGTTCCATAGGTAACTGGCTCATTTCCCAAAAGGGATAATTCGCTCTACGATTTACGAGGGTAAATCGTGAGCTCATTACGCAGACGGCTAACGCCTTATGCTCATTTCCCCCTACGGGGATAATTCGCTCTACGATTTACGAGGGTAAATCGTGAGCTCATTACGCAGACGGCTAACGCCTTATGCTCATAATTCGCAGACGGCTAACGCCTAAAATTTCCAGCCTCTGGAAAGGCTGAAAATTTACTGCTCATTAGGAGGTGGAAGATGATTAGTAAATCACTTATCGGTTTAGCGGTTTTGTCAGTTTTGGTATCCGGCTGCGCTATCACATTTAAAAAGACACCCCCGGAAGAAATTGAGAAAGTGCAGCTGATGAAAAGAGAACTTCAGCGCTTGAGGATTGAGGTGGAGAGAATAAAATCTGAGAAAGACCAGGAATTGAGAGAGATGGAAAAAGCAAGAGATGACCTTCAGGTAAGATTTCAAAAGGAAATACAGAATAAAGATTTAAAG